>JAYTOS010000372.1:0-2702 GCA_043747705.1 Bacteroidota bacterium | reverse complement strand
GAGGTTTTTTTGTGCCAGTTTGTACCAAATTCCGCGATTCGGGGCTAATGGCATTAATATTGACTTAATTTCACGCACTTATTTTATAAAAGTCTTTTAGGGCTTTGTGCCATTTTGACCCAAGTTTTAGCGTATGTCGAAAGAAAAGTTGTTTTTCCGTTCAGATGATGATACAGATTTCATGCCCATTATTCCCATTAATGAGAATGACAGTGAGCAGGATAAGAATTTAGTCATCCCTGATACATTGCCCATCCTGCCTTTGCGCAATACGGTACTCTTTCCGGGAGTGGTATTGCCCATTACGGTAGGTCGGGATAAAAGCATCAAAGCGGTGAATGATGCGTATAAACTGGATAAGCTGATTGGCGTATTGGCCCAAAAAGATGCCAATATTGAGGAACCGGAACCCAAAGACCTTTGCAATATTGGTACTGTTGCCAAGATTGTGAAACTGATTAAAATGCCGGACGGAGGAACTACCATCATCATACAGGGAAAGAAAAGGTTTGAAATGAATGAGATGATCAGTGATGATCCTTATTTCAAAGCCTCCATCAGTTTATTCGCTGATGATGAGATACCTGTGAGTGAAGATTTCAATGCCTATATAAGCAGTATCAAGGACCTGGCAGCGCAGATCATACAATTGTCACCTAACCTGCCAACAGAAGCATCCATCATTTTAAAAAATATTGAGAACCCATCGTTCCTGATCAATTTTGTGAGTAGTAACCTGAATAGTGAACTGACGGAAAAACAAAGTTTGCTGGAAATTAATGATATCCATCAAAGGGCAGAGCGCCTGATCTTCATCCTGCAAAGAGAACTGCAGTTTGCAGAGCTGAAAGATAAAGTGACCAATAAAACAAGAACTGAAATTGATAAGCAGCAACGGGATTATTTCCTGCAGCAGCAATTAAAGAGTATTAAAGATGAACTTGGTGGCGATTCGAATGAACGTGAGATAACGGATATGAAGAAAAAGGCAGAAGCCAAAAAATGGCCCGAAGCCGCCAAAGCCCTTTTTAAAAACGGCGTTGCAAAACTTGAGCGTATGCATCCCACTACGCCGGATTATTCGGTTGTGTATAACCACCTTGATTTAATGCTTGATCTTCCGTGGTTAGATTATACAGCAGATAATTATGACCTCAAAAATGCCAAGAAAGTATTGGATGCCGATCATTATGGTATGGGTAAGATCAAAACCCGCATATTGGAATATTTAGCGGTATTGAAATTAAAAGGTGATATGAAGAGCCCGATCTTATGCTTTCTGGGCCCTCCGGGTATTGGTAAAACATCTCTCGGGCGTTCAATTGCGCATGCCATCGGCAGAAAATATGTTCGGGTAAGTTTGGGTGGATTGCATGATGAGAGCGAGATACGCGGTCACAGAAAAACCTATATCGGTGCTATGCCGGGACGGATAGTACAGAATATCCGTAAATGCAAATCGTCGAACCCCGTGATGATACTGGATGAGATAGATAAGATAGGCAGTGATTTCCGTGGCGATCCTTCCTCTGCTTTACTGGAAGTGCTGGACCCTGAACAGAACCATACTTTTTATGATAATTACTTGGAGCTCGAATATGATCTGAGCAAGGTATTATTTATTGCAACTGCCAATAACCTGCAGAATATACAACCCGCATTGCGTGACCGACTGGAAATTATTGATCTTAGCGGATATGCAGTGGAAGAGAAAGTGGAAATAGCCAAAAGGCATTTACTTCCCAAACAAAAAGAAGCGCATGGATTGAATAAAGTGAATTTCAAGATTAATGATAAGGTTTTGGAAAAGATCATTGAACAGCATACCCGGGAAAGTGGTGTGCGTGAACTGGATCGGCAACTGGCTTCCATTATGCGTTACCAGGCCAAAGAACTGGCTACCAAGAATAAAGTAAAATCAACCGTTACATCGGCTGATGTAGAAAAGATACTGGGTCAATCGAGGTATAGTAATGAAATTTATAAAACAGCTAATATGCCTGGCGTGGCCGTTGGCCTTGCCTGGACGTATGTTGGTGGTGATATCTTATTTATAGAAACGATTCTGGGTGATGGAAAAGGCGACCTGAAACTAACCGGTAACCTCGGTAATGTGATGAAAGAAAGTGCTACAACTGCCCTTAGTTACCTGCAGGCCAATGCAAAAAAATTAGGTGTTGATCCCGAAGATTTCGCTAAAAAGAATATCCATATCCACGTTCCGGAAGGAGCAGTTCCTAAAGATGGGCCGAGTGCGGGGATCACTATGTTAACTTCTTTAACCTCTGCTTTTACCGGAAGAAAAGTAAAACCATTTCTGGCAATGACCGGTGAAATTACTTTACGCGGACAGGTATTGCCGGTTGGCGGGATCAAAGAAAAGATACTGGCAGCGAAGCGGGCGGGGCTAAAGGAGATTATCCTCTGCTGGCAAAATGAAAAAGATATTAATGAGATTGATGGAAATTTCATTAAAGGCCTGCAATTTCATTATGTAAAAACCATGCAGCAGGTGGTAGATCTGGCATTGGTGTAAACCGTGAGTTTGCGAATAAATAAAACCATTGATTTACAAAGAAAACCAGGCACCCTGTGACGTTTAATAATCATATCCGGACTTTCTAAACCAAATTCCGGAAAAATTGTAATAAGAACACCAGCATTTCTTCATGTTGGTTGTTTAAGGATATGATCCCCCATGC
>JAYTOS010000371.1:0-1313 GCA_043747705.1 Bacteroidota bacterium | reverse complement strand
ATTGTCAACCATGGCCGCATACAATTCCATTTTCTTTGATTCGATCTTTTTTTCTTCTGCAGTTAGCTGCTTCCAGGGTTTAATAGTGCTTAGGCGTGGGGGTAACTTTGCATTTGCTGGAATAACGCCCATTGCCTTTTGATGTTGAAACCGAAGCACTCTCAGCGAATCATACCCCATATCATATTTATTCCTGTATTTATCAAGATATTCATCGGGAACCTGCAGTGGCCAATGCGGGGCAGTATACGCGAGGTAAGCAAAAAAAGGTCTGTCTTTTTGTGCATTCTTAATATACTCCATCATTTTATCAGTGTACACATCGGTAGAAAATTTTCCTTCAGGAAAAGCGACAGCCTTATTGTCTTCCCGGTATTGGGGTGGCATGTTTTCAAAAATGGCATTATTGCCAAAATGATTGGCACCACCTTCAAGTAAAGCAAAACTCTTTTCAAATCCTTTTGCATAAGGGATATAAGCGTTTGCACTTCCGATATGCCATTTACCCGCCATGAATGTTTGATATCCGCCATCTTTCAGTAATTGGGCAACAGTTACTATTCTGTCAGACAAATGATGTTCGTAACCGGGCTTACCTTGCCTTGAAGTATTATCAACCGGGAACATAGAGCCAATACCTGCTACATGATTGTTATTGCCGGATAATATCATACTTCGTGTAGGTGCACATAGGGGTGCAGTATGAAACCGGTTAAACAAAAGGCCTTTTTTTGCCAGTTGGTCAATGTTAGGAGTATTCATATCACCACCAAAACACCCCAGATCGGTGTACCCAAGATCATCCGCCACAATCAACAAAATATTGGGTCTGTCTGATTGTTTATTTTTCGATTTTTCTTTATTATCAAAGCTCACAAGTGATAGCAGGAGGAATCCAAAGATTATTGTTTTCATACCGGGAACTTTTCATGCAACTTATGTAATATTTTATAGTTGGTGTATTACAATTCAGGACGTATAACGGTTGGAACTTAGTGCAGTAGGGAAATTGAACAACTGTTTATCACCTTATATAAATACTTAAAAGCCTTAATAGAATCAAGGTCCTTTAAAACAACAGGTTAAGTATTATTGATTTTAAATATTAGTGATCACAAATTAAAACTGTCTCACATTTAGGAACACTTACAGAGGATAATTAAGGAGGTTTCAGATGTAAAAAAACCTACAAACATTGCTGTCTGTGGGCTTCCTGCTCCCCTTACTGCGGAAAGTTGCAACATGCTTGTTTCTTTGTAAGTAGATAGAAAAAGTGGCCAATGTTGACAATCAGACATTTATGGTAATGAAAT
>JAYTOS010000370.1:0-7710 GCA_043747705.1 Bacteroidota bacterium | reverse complement strand
TACGATTATTATGGGCAAATACCAGTTTCATCTGAATAAACAGGTGCTGGGTATTGGCAAAGAAGAACGCAGGCTCTCTTACCGGGAAAGTGAACTGGTGAAATACCTGTTTCAAAACCGTGAAAAGGTAATTGACCGACGCGAGTTATTAATTCATATCTGGGGTAACGATTCTTTTTTCAATAGCCGGAACTAAGATGTGTATATAACAAAAATACGGGGTTACCTTAAAGAAGACCCCTCCCTGGAGATCATTACCATTAAAGGCGTAGGCTACCGGTTTGTATTATAATGGACGACACATCGCATATTGAAGTAAAATTCATTTATTATTCAACATTCCCTCTCTACCTTTGCATTTCGAAAACACAAAGGCATGAATGAAAAATTTGTAACCCGCATTGGCGAAGAATTAGCAGAAATTGAAACCGCCGGACTTTTTAAGAAAGAAAGGATCATCACAAGTGAACAGGGCCCCGAAATAGTGGTTAATGGAAAAAAAGTACTGAATTTTTGCGCCAATAATTATCTGGGCCTCTCCTCTCATCCTAAAGTAATTGAAGCTGCACATAAGGCCATTGATACACATGGTTATGGTATGAGCAGTGTTCGCTTTATCTGCGGCACTCAGGATATCCATAAAGAACTCGAACAAAAGATCGCCACTTTTCTCGGTACAGAAGATACTATTTTATATGCCGCTGCTTTTGATGCCAATGGCGGAGTGTTTGAACCGTTGTTTGGTGAGCAGGATGCGATTATCAGCGATGCCTTAAACCATGCTTCTATCATTGATGGCGTTCGGTTATGTAAAGCACAACGTTACCGGTACGAACACAATAATATGGAAGATCTCGAAGCAAAGCTAAAAGAAACAGCTACCTGCCGAAGCCGCATTATTGTAACAGACGGATCATTCAGTATGGATGGAACCATTGCCCAGCTGGATAAGATTTGTGACCTCGCAGATACCTATGATGCCATTGTAATGATAGATGAATGCCATTCCTCCGGCTTTCTTGGTATAACAGGCCGCGGTACACATGAATACCGCAACGTAATGGGAAGGATAGACATCATTACCGGAACACTGGGTAAAGCATTGGGTGGGGCCAGCGGTGGTTTTACATCGGGCAGAAAAGAAATTATTGAATTATTACGTCAGCGCAGCCGGCCTTACCTTTTCTCAAATACAGTAGCACCCAGTATTGTAGGCGCTTCTATCGCTGTGCTGGATATGTTAACGGAAACTACAGAACTACGTGATAAGCTGGAATACAATACCACGTATTTCCGCAAAAAAATGACAGAAGCGGGGTTTGATATTAAGCCCGGCGACCATCCCATTGTACCAATCATGTTGTATGAAGCAGTGGTAGCACAAAATTTTGCTGCCAAACTGTTAGAAGAAAATGTATACGTGATAGGCTTTTTCTTTCCGGTAGTAGCCAAAGGACTGGCAAGGATCCGTGTACAGTTAAGTGCTGCACATGAACAGCAACATTTGGATAAAGCGATTGCGGCATTTACGAAAGTGGGTAAGGAACTTGGGGTTTTGAAAAACGAAAAGACATCTGTTTAAAAAATCTCCATTAACAGAGTAACGCTTTAAAACATATAATTAAAAATTGAGTCAATGAAAAAAGGAATAACGATAATAAAAAGATGGCTCCCGGCTCTAATTATTTGTTCAGTATTAATTACCAGCTGCTCCTCGAATAATGTAAAAACAGACAATACCCTGAAAACCTATTTCGATGCGAAACAGGTAACCGGCACTTTTGGTTTGTATGATAATGGTACAGGGCAGTTTATTATTTATAACCTTTCGCGGTTTAAAGATTCTGCTTATTTACCGGCATCAACTTTCAAAATTGTAAACTCGTTAATCGGTATTGAAACCGGCAGAATTGTGAATGAGAGAATGGTAATCAAATGGGATGGTGTTGTTCGGAAATTTCCAAACGGCGACAGCGCAACGGCCTGGAACAAAGACCTTACAATGGAAGAAGCTTTTAAAGTATCCGCTGTTCCCTACTACCAGGAAGTGGCGCGGAGAATAGGGAAAGATACCATGCAACATTGGCTTGACAGTTTAAAATATGGTAACCATAAGATTGGCGGAAAAGTTGATATGTTCTGGCTCGATAATTCATTAAAAATAACGGCAGATGAAGAAATGGGATTGGTAAAACGATTATACTTTGGCCAATTGCCTTTTCAGAAAAGATCACAGGATATTGTAAAAAAAGTAATGTTGCAGGAGTCAAACGCCAATTACAAACTGAGTTATAAAACAGGCTGGGGCTTCCGGGAAAACGGCAATGCACTCGGCTGGATCGTTGGCTGGATAGAAGAAAACCAACACCCTTATTTCTTTGTGATGAATGTTGAAGGTGATCCCCAAACACAAATGACCACCTTACGATTGGATATTCTGAAAGCAATATTGAAGAAACAAGGTTTTTTTGAAGGAAAACGATAACCTCATTATTTGAGTAAACAGACAGCTTCCCGGTTGTTTTTAATTTGTTTCAATTTTAGTTGCGCGTAATTGGGGTGTTCGGGATTTACAATTAATTCCCTTCGGTAAGGATTTACCATAATATCCATGTCTTCCAAAGGTATGGCACCCAATAAACATTCACTGTCTCCGGGTAACACCATTGCGGAGGCAATGCACTTCCTGTTTTTAAACCTTACTTCAATGGGGCCAACTACATCGTATTCAACAATCCTGCCATCAGCAAATTGCCCCTTTCTTTTATCAATTACAGACAAATTCAATTGTTCTCTTACCGTTTCATTAATACACATATAAACGCTGCCGGTATCCACAAGCATGTCTACCTGCATCCTTTTAACTTCATCCTGGTCCATCAGCCCGCGGCGGACATTTTCAAGTTCCCAGCTGTTGATTAATTCTAAAGTGGCCTGTACCAAACCCATTGTAATAATGATTTTACCAAAAATACCCATCTTTATCAGACAGCGATTAGGTATTGGTACGCATTTTTAATGGAAAACAGAAACAATAACACACCCAGGTGCAAGCAATAAACAAGACAGATTCAGGTTCAGAAATACAATTACCGCGCTTTCTTTTGCAACCATTCTGCCCTATAACTGTTAGTTTTGCAGGAGATTTATCAGTTATGCAATTGTATTGTAACTCACTCACACAATATAGCCGTTTACAAACCCGTGAAGTAAAGGTGGGCGACCTTTTATTGGGCAATTTTCATCCCATCCGGCTGCAGACCATGACCACTACAGATACAATGGATACCATGGCCACCGTAGCCCAAAGTATCCGCTGCATAGAGGCAGGAGCCGAACTCATTCGCATAACAGCCCCCAGTAAAAATGAAGCAGAGAATTTATTGAACATCAAAAATGAATTACGCAAAAGAGGATATACAACACCGCTGGTTGCTGATATTCATTTTACACCCAATGCCGCAGAAATTGCAGCGCGAATAGTAGAGAAAGTAAGGGTTAACCCCGGTAATTACGTTGACAAAAAAAAGTTTGAGCAGATAGATTATACAGATGCGGAATACATAGAAGAAATAGAACGCATCAGAGAACGCTTTACGCCTTTGGTAAAAATATGCAGGGAATATGGAACAGCCATGCGTATCGGCACCAACCATGGCTCACTCAGCGACCGCATCATGAGCCGGTACGGCGATACACCCATGGGTATGGTAGAAAGTGCCATGGAATTCCTTCGTATTGCTCGGGGTGAGAGTTATCATAATATTGTGTTGAGTATGAAAGCCAGTAACCCGCAGGTAATGGTGCAGGCATACCGACTGCTTATTCAACAAATGGATGCTGAGTTTGGTGAATCATATCCATTGCACCTCGGAGTAACAGAAGCGGGCGATGGTGAAGACGGAAGGGTAAAAAGTGCCGCAGGAATTGGAACCTTACTGGAAGATGGTATTGGCGATACGGTTCGCGTAAGCTTAACAGAAGACCCTGAATTTGAAATACCGGTGTGCCGGGATATAGTGAAAAGATATGCAGGCCGTGAGTCGTTAGCCGGAAGTATTCCGGCGATTGAAAAAATACCGTATAGCCCGTTTACTTATCAGCGAAGAGAAACTTTTTCGGTAGATAATATCGGAGGTAAACAGGTACCCGTAGTAATTGCTGACCTGAGTAAACTAACCGCCATTACTGCCAAAGATTTGGAAAGTGTTGGCTACAAGTATGATGAACCAACAGATAAATGGAATATAAGTGATGCAGCGGCAGATTATATTTTCACGGGCCATCAGTTACTGGATTTTGCTTTACCGGGAACATTGAAGGTGATCACCTACCCGGCTGCCTGGGAGAAAGCCACAGATAAAGAAAAATACTTTCCCATATTTGATGCGTCGGGATATGTGCAGGCTTTTACAAAAAATAATCACCTGAATTTTGTGATGATTGATTGTTTTACTGATAATAGTTCCATTAACGATTTTACAAATCTTGATGAAATTGCCAATAATCCTTCGGTGGTTATTTGTTTGAGCAGCACCCATCAACATGCTATGCCCGCAGTACGAAGGATGTTTATGGAACTGATGAACAGGCAGATAAAAAACCCGGTCGTACTCATCACAGATAGTCATTGGCAAACAGCCGATGAACACCTTATCCATTATTCAACAGAATGCGGGGCATTATTTTTAGATGGATTTGGTGATGGTATATGTTTAGGTATGACAGGCGAAAGCTACCAACAACAATCATCTGGCTCCCAGGATACCAGTGGCAGAAATTACAGCAGCAATACAACGGTAGAAGCCTTCATCAATTCAACAGCCTTTGGTATTTTACAGGCTACGCGCACCCGGATTTCCAAAACAGAATACATCAGTTGCCCAAGTTGCGGCAGAACTTTATTTGATCTTCAGGAAACAACGGCAAAGATCAGGAGTGTAACCAATCACCTGAAGGGGGTTAAAATTGCCATCATGGGTTGTATCGTAAATGGCCCCGGCGAAATGGCTGATGCTGATTTCGGGTATGTTGGAAGTGGTGTAGGAAAGATCACTTTATACAAAGGCAAAGAAGTAGTAAAAAGAAGTGTTGACAGCGAAGTAGCTGTTGATGAATTAATAAATTTATTGAAAGAAAGTGATGCCTGGATTGAACCGGCCTGATACTTGTTGAAAGAATGGAAGTAATGCTATCTAACTAGAAGTGTAAAAGCTATTCACGCAAAGCCGCAAAGAAAGAAAATAGGATGCCACGCCTATCTTTGCGACTTTGCTTCTTACGCCTCTTTGCGAGAAACACTATCTTCCCAACACCTGTGGTCAGGCAATCCATAACTAATGATGTAGTATCTTTTAATTTTAAATCCTCCCCGGGGGGTAACAATATGCAAACAGATTTTTTAGTGATAGGGTCGGGTATTGCCGGGTTAACGTATGCGTTAAAAACCGCCAAACAATTCCCCGATAAAAAAATAACCGTCATCACCAAAACACAGGCTGATGAAACCAATACCAAATATGCACAAGGGGGTATTGCCGGTGTTTGGGATGAAGCAAAAGACAGTTACGATAAACATATAGAAGACACCTTAATAGCAGGCGACGGATTATGCAATGAGCATATTGTAGAGATTGTTGTGAAAGAAGGCCCGGAGCGTATTAAAGAAATCATTGCCTATGGTGCCGAATTCGATAAAGATGATAAAGGTGCATATAGCCTGGGAAAAGAGGGTGGACATAGCGAAAACCGTATCCTGCACCACAAAGATGTTACCGGTAAAGAAATGGAACGCGCATTGCTCAACGAACTAAAAACCGTTAAAAATATTGAACTCCTCAATCATTGTTTTGTGGTTGATATCATTACACAACACCATCTTGGATTTTTAGTTACTAAATCTACCTTGAATATCACCTGCTATGGTGTATATGTTTTAAACCTGCATACTAATCATATAGAAAAAATACTGGCTAAAATCATTTTGCTCGCTACAGGTGGTTGCGGACAGGCCTATCGTACCACCACCAATCCGCGAATTGCAACAGGTGATGGTATTGCTATGGTGTATAGGGCCAAAGGAAAGATAGAGAACATGGAGTTTATCCAGTTTCACCCTACCGCTTTATATGAGCCGGGTATATCGCCCTCTTTCTTAATAACCGAAGCTGTGCGTGGTGATGGAGGCATATTGCGTAATAAAAATAATGAGGCATTCATGGAAGGATATGATGCCCGCAAAGACCTTGCCCCGCGCGATATTGTTGCCCGTGCCATAGATAATGAAATGAAGCGCGCAGGTACCGAGCATGTGTACCTCGATTGCCGCCACTTGGACAAAGAAAAATTTATTCATCATTTCCCGAATATTTACGAAAAGTGTTTAAGTATTGGTATTGATGCAATGCAACACATGATACCGGTGGCACCTGCCGCGCATTATAGTTGCGGCGGCATTAAAACAGATGAATGGGGAAGGACGTCTGTTAAAAATTTATATGCCTGCGGCGAATGTGCCTGTACCGGCCTGCATGGTGCTAACCGCCTTGCCAGTAACAGTTTATTGGAAGCGATGGTATTTGGGCATCGCTGTTACCTGGATAGTAGTGAGCTGATCAATACACTTTCTTTTGAAAACAGGATACCCGATTGGAATGTAACAGGTACCTCCGAGCCAAGAGAGATGATCCTGATAACCCAAAGCCAAAAAGAACTTCAGCAGATTATGAGCGATTATGTAGGTATTGTAAGAACAGATGTGCGTTTGGAAAGGGCCATGAAAAGGCTGGACCTTTTATTTTCTGAAACAGAAGCCCTTTACAGGTCCACTAAAGTATCACCACAGTTATGTGAACTGAGAAATTTGATAACGGTTGGGTATCTGATTGTAAAAGGTGCCGAATTCAGAAAAGAAAGCCGGGGACTGCATTATAATACAGACCATCTTCAGAAAAGCGAAGTACTTCAGAATATTATTCTGTAAAACGAAACCCGGAATAACCTGCGCTTCAGGCTGCCCTGTAAATACTGTATCTTTATTTGCCTGTTTTGTTAACCATTTAACGGTTTTGGAATGTTTTATATAATTTATGGTTTGTTTTATTTATTATCATTAATACCCTGGCGGGGAATGTATATAATCAGTGATGGCATTTACCTGTTGGTATATTATTTGCTCGGGTATAGAAAGGAAGTAGTAATGAAAAACCTGCTGATTGCCTTCCCGGAAAAAACAGAAAAAGAAAGGGTACAGATAGCTAAAGATTTTTACCACAATTTTATTGATACATTTATTGAAACCATTAAACTGATATCAGTAAGCGATAAAGAATTTGCAAAACGATATACGTCCAATATTGAGGTGGTAAATGACCTGTATACTACCGGCTCGAATATACAGATATACACAGGCCACTTTTTTAATTGGGAATTTGCCAATCTTGGTTTTTCCAGGGAATCTAAATTACCGCTGGTGTTTGTGTATCTGCCCCTCGCCAATAAAGCATTTAACAGGATCATCGTAAAACTGAGAGTACGCTATGGTTCTATTATGATACCGGCTACAGATTTTAAAACCAGGTTTCAAGAATATGTAAATGGCCGGTATGTGCTCGGATTGGCGGCGGACCAAAACCCAGGCTCGGCACAGGCTTCCTACTGGATACCCTTTTTTAATAAATTAACACCCTTTGTTGCCGGCCCGGAGAGAGG
>JAYTOS010000369.1:0-7428 GCA_043747705.1 Bacteroidota bacterium | reverse complement strand
ATTGAATTAACAGTGCTGCCCATAAAACAGAATGGGGAAGAGTTCTTTTGTGCTTTTATCCGCGATATTACAACAAGAAAAAAAGGGGAAGACACCATCCGAACCAGTAATGAAAGGTACCATCTGATAGCCAAAGCTACCAACGATTCTATTTGGGATTGGGACCTGCTTACCAATGAAGTAACCAGGGACGGTAAAAAATTAGAAGCACTTTTTGGTTATGAAGGGTGGGATACAACTCAGGTTGATTACTTCTGGAATAAAATGGCACACCCGGAAGATTGGGAAAAAGTTACCCAGCGCCGGAATAGAATTTTGGAAAATAAGACGGAGAATTACTGGGAAGATGAATATCGTTTTTTAAGATCCAACGGAGAATATGCTTATGTGTATGATAAAGGGTATATAATTCGAAATAAAGAGGGTAAGGCGATACGTATGATTGGTGCTTCTCAGGACATTACGGAACGTAGAAAAGCAGAAGAAGAATTAAAAGAGAAAAATATTGAACTAAAACGGTTATCGGCCTACCTGCAAAACGTGCGAGAGGAAGAACGTAAACACCTGGCAAGGGAAGTACATGATGAATTGGGCCAGCTCGCTTCTGCCTTAAAAATTGATATTGATTGGTTAAATATTAAAGTTTTGACATTGGAAGATGCGGCTAAAAAAAGGCTCGCCCATGCCAATAAAACCATTGAAATACTCATCGCATCCGTGCGTCAGATAGCCTCCGCGCTTCGGCCCAGTATATTGGATGATTTCGGGTTGAATGCGGCTTTGCACTGGCAATGTGCCGAGTTTCAGAACCTGAATGGTATTCAGTGTATCTTTATCCCTGGTTTTGATGATGGGGGATTATCGGTAGGCCTCAAAACCGAGCTTTTCCGGATTGCCCAGGAATCATTAACGAATGTTATGCGCCATGCCAAAGCCGGTAAGGTTTCGGTTAGAACCAAGGAAAATAATGAATGTATTTATCTTTATATAACAGATAATGGACAAGGATTTAACATAGAACAGAGCAAAACTACGCTGGGCCTGATAGGCTTAAGGGAACGTGCGGTTTCATTGGGGGGAGAATTAGAAATTGAAAGTCAAATAGGAAAAGGAACAACCATTTCTGCTATTGTACCAAAAAAACTACACCATGAAAATTTTAATCGCGGATGACCACACAATTGTAAGGGAAGGCATCAGGATGCTTTTAACTGAAGCGTATCCTTTTGCGGAAATTGCAGATGTATCGGATTCAGTAGATCTGATGAAACTGGTATTTAAAGGCAAATGGGATGTGATTATTTGTGATATTTCAATGCCCCCCGGCGATTCGGGACTGGAAGCCATTAAAAAGATTAAGGAACATGCACCGGCAACCCCTGTGATTATTTTAAGCATGCATGCGCCCGATCAGTATGCAGTAAGGGCCATCAAAGCGGGTGCTTCCGGCTATTTGACCAAAGGAGCCGCTACCCTGGAATTGGTGAAAGCTGTTAACCAGGTTTTATCTGGAAGAAAATACCTTAGCCCTGATGTGGCCGATATCCTGGCAGATGCATTTGAAAACATGAACAGCAACCAGACAGTTGAAAGTTTATCTGACAGGGAATTTGAAGTGTTTAAGTTATTGGCCTCAGGTAGATCCATTTCCGATATTGCCAAACAACTCATATTAAGTACCAATACCATCAGTACTTTCCGTGCAAGGGTATTTGAGAAAATGGGCTTTCATAACAACCTAGAATTAATCAAATACGCGGTTGAGCACAAACTTATTTAATTAGTATAAAATTTTATTGACCCCACTTTGAAAGATAGTAACGTATGAGCAATGCCAACCCCCTTCCTGAGAATGAAATGCAGCGGATTATCAAATTGTCTGATTTTGATATTGATTATAGCGGTGTACAGGATGCATTACAGGACCTGAGTAAATTAGCTGCAAAAGTAGCCGGCACAGATATATCATTGGTTAATTTAATTGACTCTTTTACGCAATGGTCCGTTTCCAATTACGGATTGCAGATTGAACAGATGCCGAGAGAAGATTCTGTTTGCCAATACACAATTGTTGCAAAAGAACAATTTGAAGTAAAAGACATGTCTGTTGATGAAAGGTTTAGCAATAAATTTTATGTGAAGACTGACCCGCTACTCCGTTATTATTTTGGTGTTCCTTTACAGACTGACGATGGGTTTAACCTGGGCGCATTATGTGTGATGGACAAGATTGGAAGAGAGATCACGCCTGAAAAAGTAGAGTTATTGAAAATAATCGCTAATGAAATAGTGAACAGGTTAACTACTATTAAAGTGATACAATCACTAAAAAGTAAAATAAAGGACGCGCATGAAACGCAGAAGAAAGTAGCACATGATATAAGAGGCCCGATCGGTGGTATTATTGGCCTTGCACAGATTATTAGTGAACAGGGGGATAGCAATAAAATGGATGAAGTATTGGAGTTTATTGGCCTGATACAGAAAAGTGGTAATTCTCTTCTGGATTTGGCTGATGAGATATTGAGTACGGACAAGAAAAATAATGCAGGGTCCGAAAATGGAAGAAGCAATGAATTTAACCTGCTAGTGCTGAAGGATAAACTTGAAAAACTTTATGCTCCGCAGGCTAAAAATAAGAAGATACATTTCATTGTTAATACTGTTGCGGCTGCAGGCGGAATACCGATTTTTAAAAATAAACTTTTACAAATCATCGGTAACCTGATATCTAATGCCATTAAGTTTACTCCCGAAGAAGGTTCAGTAACGGTTGACCTTAACCTGATTAGCGGTAAAGTAAAAAATACATTGGATATTGTGGTAAGAGATTCGGGTGTTGGATTAACCGAAGACAGAATTAATTATATATTAAATGGAACAGCTTCCTCCACGGATGGCACAGGAGGGGAACAGGGGTATGGTTTTGGGCTTGCACTGGTTAAACATCTCGTAGACGGCTTGCATGGTACCATGCATATTATATCAAAACCGGGTGAAGGAACCAATTTTGAAATTAAACTGCCCCAGGATAAAACATAGCAGTTATTAGAGTTTTTTTATCATCCCGTTGGTTTTGCCAACGGGATTTTTTGTAGTATATACTGTACAATAACTATCATTTGGCCAGATGCCAAACACGAATTTCCCCTTCTTACTAAAAATGTAAAGTGCTCGTTTCTTAATAAAAACATAGACTTTCTACTACAGCCTAAGAATTTTTAACGACCAGCCTTATTTAAAACAGCTATCAGCTTTCCATAGTACTGATTACTTTTTTTTAGTCCCTAACACTACTACTTTTTCATAATCGGACCTATACTTTTAACAATATAATAGCCTTCCCTTTATAATGTTAACAAGGAGATAAAATTTACTCACCCCAATTAATAAATTTTATATGACAGTACAAAAATTAATCACAGCAAGAGACAAGATGGATTTCATTGGAAAGTTCATTATGTCATGTATGTTTTTATTATTTTTTGTGTCATGCAGGAAAGATGCCATTATCCCGGTATCGGTTGCTGCACCTGTAATGATAAAGGACTTTAAAATTTCCACTTCCAGGGTAATTCTACTACAGGGCAATGAAGCTCATAGCGCCCTTGCAATGAGTTGGGAAGTGATTGGGGAAGTACGCAGCCTACAGCTTATTTACACGGTAGAAGCGGCCTTAAACGGAACTGACTTCGCAGATCCGATTGAACTTAACTCATGCGGGCAGTCAAATGCTTTTTTGAATGTAAAAAATTTTAACAGTAAAGTACTTAGACTAATAAATGCAGGTAATACCGGTGTTATTGCATTACGGGTGAGGGCCGATAACCCTGCTTCTCAACAGCCACCTGTTTACTCCGAAGCGGTTGCACTTGAAGTCACCCCTTACCAGCCTTATAAAGAGTATGATGGTTCGCAGATAATTAAAATACCCGGCAATTTTCAGGACTGGAAATTAATAACTGCGCCCAATATTATTTCAGCAGGAAATACGGGTGAATATGAAGGGTATATCAATTTTACAAATCCTTATTCACAATTTTTAATGGTAAAGGGGCATCAATGGAACCCCAATACCACGTACAGTTATATTGGAGCCAATAAATTTGGTTTCGGGGGGTCTATGATGTCAATCTCAGGAGGGGCGGGTATCTATCTTTTGAAAGCCAATACCAATACGAATACTTGGGCATACACTAAAATTAATACCTGGGGCTTACATGGATCGGCCATTTATGATGTGAATGAGGGAAACAAGGATAAGATAATGGTATTTGATCAGGAAACACAAAGCTGGAGTATCACAACAAATCTTATAAAGGGCGATTTCATCATTAGGGCTAACAATACGAATGATATTAATTTCGGCCATAATAATTCAGATGAAGTAGGGGTGCCAAAGTATAATGGTGAAAGTATCCATATTACAAGGGCTGGTAAGTATACCATCAAATTAAACCTGATGTCGGGAGGCAACTATGCTTACGGTATACAAAAAAGCTAAGAAGATATTTTTTCGGTATAAATAATACATGTATCCATGATAAAAAAATCATTAGTAGTAAATGATGATGCTACCTCTTTACTCATTGCATCTAAAATGTTGAAGAAAGCCGGATTTTCAAGTGAAATTGTTACAGCAGATAATGGGAAAAATGCGTTGGTCTATTTTTCGGAAATCATAGGAAAGGGAGAAGATTGTTTTGAACAGGCTCCGCAGTTCGTTTTTTTAGACCTGTATATGCCTGTCATGAACGGTTGGGATTTTCTAAAAATATTTTCAGAAAAATATGCGCCCCTGTTTCCTGCTACCAGTGTAGTGATCGTATCGTCTTCTGTAAATAGGGAAGATCTCATGCAGTTGGAAAAATACAGGGTAGTTTCTGATTTCATCTGCACGCCCATGACACTTAGAAAACTGGAAGACATTAAAAAGAGGTACGATCTCATTCCCGAAACGGGAATAGATTCATTGCATCAGCAGTTGCAGGTAAATTAATACCAGGCAAGCGGGTTGATTGAGCATTTTAGACAGGCAATTCCATTTTTTTCTTGATCCATTCAAAATTAAAAATGCTCCCTTCGCCTGAAGTGGAATCAACCCAGATCCTGCCACCCTGTTCTTCTACTAATACTTTCAAAATGTTCAGTCCTATACCTGTGCTGGTATCCCTTGTCGTTTCATTTTCGGTTACTTCGAACATGTTGAATATCCGGTTATGGTCTTTTTTAGAAATACCCGGGCCATTATCTTTTATGTAAAATTCGTATAGGTTTCCTTTGTCGGTTACGCCTACTTCAATCACAGGTTGTTTTTTATCGTTGTATTTAACTGCGTTCGAAATAAGATTTTGCAGCACTTGCTGTAACTTTATCTTCCTCGTTTGAATTACGGGTAACCCGGGGTGTACAATAACCAAAAAATGTTTTGGAAGGAACATCAGTTCTACTATTTCACTAACCAATGTGTACACATTTACCTCTTCAACCGTTTGTTGCGATAAACTCTGACGGGAATATTCTAAAATTGATCTAATCATCTCAGATAAACGATTGGCGGCAGTGGCTATGATATTGATGTTTTCACTTAATTCTGAATCGTTCACTAACTTTTCGTCATGCTTCATCAGATCTGCCAGCATGCTAATAGCGGCTAACGGTGATTTAAGATCATGCGAAACAATGAAAACAAAACGTTCCAGTTGTTTATTAATGCGTTCTGTTTCTGATAAAGAAATCTGTAAGTTATATTGTGCAAAATAAAGTCGTTCAAAAACATTTACTTTTGCACGTGTAATATTTACATCCAAAGGTTTTTGCAGGTAATCTACTGCTCCTTCTTCAAATCCTTTTAATACATATTGCTCATCTTTACTGATGGCAGTAACAAATATAATAGAGATGTCTTTTGTTTTTGAATTGGCTTTCAAAATCCTGGCTACTTCAAAACCATCCATGTCGGGCATTTGTACATCGAGCATAATGAGCCCGATATCTTCATTTTTCAATACCTGTTTTAACGCTTCATTGCCCGAATAGGCTTTGATAAACCGCCTGTTGGGTTTAGTAAGGATCTCTTCGAGAGATAAAATATTTTCTGGCCTGTCATCTACCAGTAATATTACAAGCTCCTGCGTTGGTTGGGGAAAATGCATTGGATCGGATTAAGTAGTTATTTGATTTAAAAGATAATGTACGGTTTGTTCAGGACGTTGAATAAGTACAGAAGGGTTTATATCTATAGCAGCCTTTGGCATCGCCGGATATTCTGCTGTTTCCGGCGATTGAACAATGGCTGTTCCACCCTGCCCAATTACCCTGCCCAAGCCGGCTGCACCATCTTTATTGGCTCCGCTTAAGAGTATACCCAGCGTTTTATGTTTGTATACTCTTGCGATACTTTCAAAACTCACATCAATAGAGGGCCTGCTGAAATTTACGGGCTCTGAATAATCAAGACTGAAGGTATTGTCCTGTTCAACCAATAAATGATAATTCTGGGGAGCCAGGTAAATAATGCCGGCCCTGATGGGTTCCTTATCTTCCGGTTCAACCACTTCTTTTATCCCCAATTCTTTTGCCAGTAATTTATTTAACTGGCTGGTGATATTTTTCATCCTGTGTATGATCAATACAACGGGTATCTGGAAATTTTTAGGCAATGATTTCAATAAAGTAACCGCCACTCCTATGCTGCCAGCCGATCCGCCAATAGTAATGATATCAAATTTATTTTTCTCCATTGATGACTAATCTTTCCTGCGGTATATCTTGGTTGTTTTATGAATATTGTTGAATTTATCTTTTACCACGCTGAATAAAAGTGTTTCTTTTAAACCCAGTGTTAAAAAACCTAATGACGATAGACTGTCGTAGAACAACTGCAATACCCTGTCCTGTAACTGTTTGTCGAAATAGATCATTACATTCCGGCAGGATATGAATTGAAATTCATTAAAAACATTATCTGAAACCAGGTTATGTTGTGAAAATACAACCTGCGACCTTAATTCCTCATTGATAATAGCATTGTCATATCTGGCCGAATAATAGTCTGCAAAATCGTTCTTACCACCCGATTTGAGATAGTTGGTTGTGTATTCTTTCATATGGGCCAGCGGGATGATGCCGCTTCTCGCTTTTTCGAGGTTTGCAGGGTTTATATCTGTTGCATATATTCTTGTACGTTTTAGTAAACCGGCTTCATGTAGCATAATACACATTGAAAAAACCTCTTCGCCGGTAGAACAGCCGGCATGCCATATTTTGATAATGGGATAAGATGCCAGAACCGGTAATACTTTTTCACGTAAGGCTTTATAATAAGCCGGGTCGCGGAATAACTCAGTTACATTTACCGTTACCTCCTGCAAAAAAAGCTGGAATATGGGTTCGCTGTTTAATAATTTGTATTTGAGGTCATAGGCA
>JAYTOS010000368.1:0-2482 GCA_043747705.1 Bacteroidota bacterium | reverse complement strand
ATTTACTACATCAAACAGCAGCCCTAAAAAGTTTGTTGTAACACTAACTGTAAAAGATAATCTGAATGCAACCAGTGTTGACAGTATCATTATTTCTGCCAACAACACGCCGCCGGTTATAAGCATTACCAGTCCGGCCAATAATTCATTTTATGAACTGGGTGCCGATACATCCTATTTATTACGGGCCACAGTTACAGATGCAGAACATACTGCCAGCCAGCTTTTTTATCAATGGCAAACCATGCTGGTGCATAATAATCATAAACATGCAGAACCAATTGACACCAACAGAAATACAGCTGCAGTCATTTCCAGAATTGGTTGCAACGGTGATGATTACAGCTGGCTTATTAAATTAACAGTTACAGATGGAGCCGGTTTATTTACTGTCGATTCATCCAGACTTTTACCACATTGCGGCGGAGCACTTTCTGCTGTGTTAAAATCTTTTACAGTAACTACGCAGAACAAAATAAACGTTATCAACTGGATTACAGAAACTGAGATCAACATGTCTTACTTTTTAGTAGAACGTAGTTATGACGGGCTTAATTTTACAAGCATTGGAAGACTGGAAGCCAAAAGAGCAGCCGGCTTTGGTTATTACGAATGGCGGGATGACGATCATTTGAGTGGTTATAATTATTACAGGCTAAGGATGGTTGATATTGGCGGACAATCTAAATTTTCATTAATAGTGCGTGTATTTACCGGCACTGCCGATGGTACTGATGTGTTGGTTACACCAAACCCGGTTATTGGTAATTATTTTATAGTTGGTGGCCAGTTCAGCAAAATTGAAAAAATAATGCTTCACCTGCTAGATATGAATGGAAGAATTATTTTGACTCAGAATGAACAAACAAAAACAGGTTTCAACAGTTTTAAGATCAACTGCCCTGCAGGTGCCCGAAATGGTATTTACCTGGTTGAGATAATTGCAGGAGATAAAAAAAGAATTGCCAAACTGGTTATTACAAGATAATTTTTGAATTGCCTTACTACTAAAAATCCCCGCTCATAAGCGGGGATTTTATTTATATTTTTTTTTGATTAAACCTCTTTACCATGGCAATGCTTATACTTCTTACCACTGCCGCAAGGACAAAGATCATTTCTTCCCGGTGCTTTTTCCACACGTATCGGTTCCTGCTTTATATGTTCTGATGGATCGATATAATCATTCTCTGCACTGATATGTTCGGGGCCACCGGCACCGGCAAATTCTTCCTTACGTTGGCGCATTTTACTCATATCCGTTTTGCGTTCACGTCCTTCACGTATCTGCCCGGCATTGGTTTGCTCCATCGGTATTTGTGCATGGCACAAAAAGCTTACAATATCTTTATTTACCTGGTCGTCCATTTGCTTAAAGGCACCAAAAGCTTCAATCTTATAAATCACCAACGGGTCTTTTTGTTCGTAACCTGCAGTTTGTACACTGTGGCGCAAATCATCCATGGCACGTAAATGTTCTTTCCAGGCATCATCAATCAAAGCCAGTGTGATATTACGTTCCAGCGCATCATTCAACTCCCGTCCTTCGGTTGCTAAATATTTATCAAGGTTAGCCAGTGCCTGAATTTGTTTTTTACCATCGGTAAAAGGTACGGCTACATTTTCTATCTGGTTACCCTGTTCTTTGCGGATATTTTTTATGATGGGCAATGTCTGCTTTACAAGCGTATCTGTTTTTCTACGGTATTGCGTCACCGCTTCATCATACAATCGCTCACTCAGTGAATTAACATCTCCTTTGTCTAACTCATCCTGGGTAATGGCAGTATCAATTCCAAAATTTACAATGGCAGCCAGTTTAAATCCTTCATGATCATTTAATTCTTTAAATGAATTGATCAAGCCATTTGCCACCGAATAAAATGAATTATCCAGATCAAGTGCCAGCCTTTCGCCAAACAGGGCATGGTTACGTTTTTTGTAAACCACATTCCGTTGTTTGTTCATCACATCATCATACTCCAGTAATCTTTTACGGATACCGAAGTTATTTTCCTCCACTTTCTTTTGTGCCCTTTCAATTGATTTGGTGATCATGCTGTGCTGTATCACTTCACCTTCTTTATAACCCATCCTGTCCATCAGGCCGGCAATACGCTCACTGCCAAACATACGCATCAGGTCATCTTCCAGCGAAACATAAAAGCTGGAACTTCCGGGATCGCCCTGCCTTCCGGCACGTCCACGCAACTGCCTGTCTACACGGCGGCTCTCATGGCGTTCGGTACCAATGATGGCCAAACCACCGGCTTCTTTAACACCGGGGCCAAGTTTAATATCGGTACCACGACCAGCCATATTGGTTGCAATGGTTACTGCACCCGCCAAACCGGCTTCAGCAACAACCTGTGCTTCCTTGCTGTGTTGTTTTGCATTCAATACATTATGCGGAATATTTTTTTGCTTCAACATTCTTGCAAGCAACTCACTTACTTCCACATTGGTAGTACCAACCAGTGAT
>JAYTOS010000367.1:0-16980 GCA_043747705.1 Bacteroidota bacterium | reverse complement strand
CCTTTTTTCTTTTTGAAGATGCGGTTGAAATTGGAAATATTATTAAACCCTGTTTCATAAGCAATTTCTGAAACAGATTTTGTGGTGGCAATCAGCAACCTTGATGCATGTCCTAAACGTATTTCAGTTAAGCTGTCAATAAAAGTCATGCCCGTTCTTGTTTTAAAAAACCGACTAAAAGCCGATTCCGCCATATTGGTAAGACTTGCCACTTCTCCCAAAGAGATGGATTTATGAAAATGTTCATTCAAATACTCCATCACCCGTTCAATACGCCGGCTGTTGTAAGCAATATGTTCGATATTATTAAAAGTAGAATTAGACAGTATTCTGGTATGTCTCGAAGTAGATAACTCATTCAGAATAGACATCAATTCAAAAAGTGAGTCAAACCCATCTTTTCTGTTCAGCCTCAGTATCCGGTAGGCAAGCAGGGATGCTGTTTCATAGGAGAATAATATCCCCCGTAATGAATTTTCCAGCATGGTACGAATAAAACTAAGCTGGTTACGGCGAAGGAATTTTTCATCAAACAGGTCCTTGTGAAACTGTATGGTCACTTCTGTAATATCGGTACTCGTGCATTTATGTGTAGACCAGGCATGCTGAAGATTTGGACCCAATAAAACAAGTTCATATTCACCGATTTCTTCAACGTGATCACCGACCACCCTTTTTGCGCCCTTTGCATTTTTAATGAAATTCAGTTCAAATTCTTCATGGTAATGAATCGGGAAATCAAATTCACTCTTAGTTCGGGAGAAGATTGTGAAGCAATCTGCCGATGTTAAAGGTGTAATTTCCCGAAGAATCTGAATCTTTTTTTGCATACTATTCCTGGATGGTTTTAATTTTAGTTGATGGAATGGTATTAAAAGTATAAGATCAAATACAATTTAATACAATTTCTATTTATTTCTGTTCCTTTTATTATTAACTGTTTAAGTATAAAATTTCCTCAATTTTACTTCATTAGCTAAATATCGTATTACTTGGTAATTAAAATAGTATTATAATATTATCTGCAATTTATCAAGACATTCTCCTTCAGAGCTTGATAATGAGATAAAGGTATCTTACAATAAAAAAATGCCTCTTTCTTTAACCAGTAATAGGATATATATTATTTATATTATTATTTGAACGATAATTTTCATTCACCGATTTCTACAGGTTTTTCAACCGGACATACACTTGATAAATGACATAAAAGAAAGGCTGTTCGCTGCAAACGATCCATTTTTTTACACTTTACCTTTTTTAATACATGTGATATTGATTTGGCAGTTTGGAAACCGCCCAAATGAAGTTGAGACTATTATATACTCTTGATAATCAACGGAGATTACAAAATAGCCATTCAGTAAGAAAGAACCAGGTGCTTTTTTGAAGGAATACGAAGACTTAAAAACAGCGGTAAAATTCTAATCATGATACAGGAAGGTTGGCTTAAACAAGTAGTTTAATGCTTTTTGCAAAAAAGTACCAAAATCTTTCTTCCACCAACGATTTCATAAAAATCGAATAATTAGGTAAAATTGGAAGTAATATGCACCTTTTTTTCTCTGAAAGGCTTTACCATATTGCATTGCAGACAAATAGGCTTGGCAGGATTAAGGAAAAGAGCTTATAGTTCGTGTATTTTTTACATATTGTAAATGATAAAATACTACAAGAAATTGTTAAAAAACGATTGTATTTGGTTACCAAACTGTTATAATTTTAATTCTATATCAGTTATTCACTAATTATCAATCAAAATTGCCATGCTTAAGAAAATTAACTTGCTTGCAAGGAGCTCCTTGCTTGTATTTTTTCTCACCTTTTTCTCCTTCTCTGTCTTTGCTCAAAAATCGGTTGCCGGACGGGTAACTACTAAGTCTAATCAACCGATTCAGGGCGCTACAGTGCAAGTTAAAGGATCTACTACAGTAACCATTACCAATGCAGATGGAATGTTCAACATTAAAGTGCCCGGTAATAAGAGCACTTTGGTTGTATCTGTTATCGGATATGAAATTGTAGAACTTCCGGTTGGTAACAAAACCGACTTATCTGTTTCTCTTGCTGAAGCAACAAGCCAGTTAAGTGAGGTTTTGGTTACAGGTTATTCTGCACAAAGAAAAAAGGATATTACCGGCGCTGTATCGGTAGTTAAAGTATCTGACATGATTGCTGTACCATCCGGTAGTGCTGAACAGCAGCTACAGGGTAGGGCATCAGGTGTTACGGTTACTGCTTCCGGTCAGCCGGGTGATGGTGCCAGTGTGCGTATCCGTGGTTTCGGTTCATTAAGTGCCGGAAACAGCCCGCTATACATTGTTGATGGTGTGCCACTTACCAATCTTGGCGACCTTAACTCAAATGATATTGAAACCATCCAGGTTTTGAAAGATGCCGCCGCTGCTTCTCAGTACGGTTCACGTGCGGGTAACGGGGTATTGGTAATCACTACCAAAAAAGGAAAAGCAGGTCAAATGAAAGTTACCTATGATGCTTACTATGGTTCGCAAAGCAGGGGTAAAGGCTTTGATCTCTTAAGTCCACAGGGTAACGCAGATATTACCTGGTTAGCCTTAAGGAATTCAGGACAACTTACCAACGGAAATCCTAATCACCCACAATATGGTAATGGTACTTCACCTGTATTGCCTGATTTTATTTTAGCCGGCTCTTTAAGCGGTGTGAATGCAGGTAACCCAGCAGCTGACCCATCTAAATATTTCCTGAATCTTGCAGACCCCAATAGTTCTTACCTGATTGTTCCTGCTAATAAAGGCGGTACAAACTGGTACAATGAAGTATTCAGTGCGGCGCCAATTATGAAACATGATATTGGTTTGTCTGGTGGTAATGATAAAAGCAGGTTCTACTTAGGCATGAATTATTTTGATCAGAAAGGTACTGTGATGACTACTTTCTATAAGCGTTACAGCATCCGTGCTAATTCTGAATTTACTATTAAAGACAAAGTAAGAATTGGTGAAAACATCCAGATGTCTTACAGTAACAATATTAAAATCGGTAACCAAAGCGAGGGTAATGAAATTTCTCTCTCTTACCGTATCCAGCCAATTGTTCCTGTGTATGATATAGCAGGTAATTTCGGCGGACAGAAAGGTGCCGGTTTAGGAAATGCGTTAAGCCCTGTTGCTTACCGGGTTCGGGCGAAAGATAATCGCAACAATGATTATAAAATCATTGGTAACATTTATATGGAAGCCGATTTCCTCAGGCATTTCACTTTCCGTACCAGCTTTGGTGGTGAACAATACCTGAATAGTTATTATTGGTATGGTTTCAAAAGCTATGAAAATGCTGAGAACAATAGCACCAATGAATACAATGAAGGATCCAGCCAATCACGTAGCTGGACATGGACCAACCAGGTATCATACAAAAACACATTCAATGATAAGCATACTGTAGCTGCAGTTGCGGGTGTGGAAGCCATTGATTCATGGGGTCGATACATACACGCCAAGCGTTTAGGTTATTTTGTAGATGATCCGAATTTCCGTGCATTGAATACAGGTTCTGGTGTACAGACCAACGATGGTGGCCCTTATGCACGCCGTAAATTATTCTCTGTTTTTGCAAAAGCAGCCTATGCTTATAATGATAAATACCTGCTTGATGCGAGCATCCGTCGTGATGGTTCATCCGTATTCGGTGCAAATAATCGTTATGGTATTTTCCCTGCGGTTTCTGCCGGATGGAGAATTTCGAGTGAAGACTTCCTGAAATCATCCAAATGGATATCTGACTTGAAAATCAGGGCCAGCTGGGGACAATTGGGTAACCAGAATATTAATCCTGATAATGCCTTTTCTACATTTGGTGGTGGACTGGGATCCTCTTATTATGACTTAGGTGGTACAAGTAATTCAGTACTGCAAGGTTTCCAGCAGCAAAGAATTGGTAACCCCAACGGTAAATGGGAAACCAACACTACAACCAACCTTGGTTTTGACGGTACTTTCTTTAAAGGAAGTTTAGAAGTGATCTTCGACCTGTATAGCAAGAAAACAAAAGACCTTTTGTTTGTTGCACCGTTGATTTCAACAACCCAAGGTACTGCTGGTGCACCCGCAGTTAACATTGCTTCTATGGAAAACAAAGGTGTTGATCTGGGCCTAACCTATAAAGGCACTGTCAACAGGAGCAAATTATCCTACACACTTGCCGGAACATTTACAACCTATACAAATAAAATCACCAGTCTTACTGATGGTGTAGATTATTTCCAGGATGGATATTACAGGCAGGGAGCTTTTTCCCGTAACTCAATCGGACACCCTGTATCTGCTTTCTATGGTTATAAAGTAATCGGCTTCTTTAATGATGCAGCTGATGTAACAAAATCTCCAACACAAGCTGATGCCGCTCCGGGCAGGTATAAATATGCGGATATCAACGGCGATGGTAAGATTGATGATAAAGACAGGGATTTTATTGGTAACCCGAACCCTAAATTCACGTATGGTTTGAACGTAAACCTCCAGTACATGAATTTTGACTTAGGTGCGTTCTTCTATGGTGTTGCCGGAAAAGATGTAGTTAATTACACCGGTTGGTGGACTGATTATTACGCTTCTTTCCAAGGGGCAAAATCAAAGTCAGCTTTAAACGATGCGTGGACAGCAGCCAATCATAATGCAAGGTTACCAATTGTTGAAAACAGTTCTAACTTCAGTAACCAGGCTGTGTTCAATTCATCATTGATCGAGAACGGTTCTTACCTGAGATTGAAAACATTGATGTTAGGTTATACCTTTAATAAAAAATCACTGGGTAGAACCGGTATAGAGAAACTGCGCATTTATGTTCAGGCAGCTAACCTGTTTACGGTTACGAAATACAGGGGACTTGATCCGGAATTCGTTGGTGGTGATACTGCATTCGGTATAGATTACGGTAACTATCCAAATCAAAAACAATTCCTGGTAGGCGTAAACGTTGCTTTTTAAATTTTTAAATTTTTTAGTATGAAAAATAGAATAATAACAATCTTTATAATCCTCACAGGGATAACGGTCATTGTTTCCTGTGGTAAGAGCTTCCTGGAGCAAAAGCCCCTGGGTGCCCTTGATGAAAACGTATTGGCCAACAAGGCAGGTGTTGAAGGCCTGTTAATTGGTGCTTACTCATTATTGGATGGGTATGGTGCCGGTGGTAACTGGGATGCATCCGGTTCTAACTGGGTATATGGCGGTGTTGTAGGCGGCGACGCTCACAAAGGATCCGATGCCGGTGACCAGGGTGATATTGTTCCAATGGAACAATATAAGCCCACTTCTACCAACGGTTATTTCAACAATAAATGGAGAACCGTTTATGAAGGTGTTGCCCGTTGTAACAATACGTTGAATATCCTGGCAAAAGCTGCCGGTATTTCTGCTACTGATGCAAAACGCATTACTGCTGAAGCCCGTTTCTTACGAGGGCACTACCATTTTGAAGCTAAAAAAATGTGGGGTAATATTCCATATGTTGACGAGAAGAACGCCACATTAAAACCAGCCAATACAACTGACATCTGGCCAAACATTGAGGCCGATTTTCAGGCAGCTTACGATAACTTACCGGAAACACAAGACAAAATTGGCCGGGCTAATAAGTGGTCAGCGGGTGCTTATCTGGCAAAAGTAAAGATGTACCGTAAAGATTTTGCCGGTGCAAAAACTGTATTAGCAGCGGTTATTGCGAATGGCAAAAATTCATTGGGTATTAAATATGCTTTGAATGCAAGGTTTGATGCCTCATTTGATGCGGATACCAAAAACAGTCCTGAAGCTGTTTTCTCTGTACAATATTCTGTAAATGATGGTGCCAATGGCGACAATGGTGGATGGGGAGATGTATTGAATTTCCCTTACACTGGCGGACCCGGCGGTTGTTGCGGTTTTTATCAACCTACACAAGACCTGGTTAACTCATTTCAAACAGATGTAGTTACCGGATTACCTATCAGTGTAGATAATAATTATCCCACCAGTGGTTACAATGTTATCAGGGTAGTAAAAAGTGATGATGGCTTGAAAAGCACAGATCCTTTTACACCTGAAACAGGTTCACTCGATCCAAGGTTAGACTGGACTGTGGGCAGAAGAGGCATCCCTTACCGCGATTGGGGTCCCCACCCAGGCCAACAGTGGATTCGTGACCAGGCATACTCTGGCCCTTATGCACCTATCAAAAACACCTATAAAAAATCACAGGAAGGCGTGTTAACAGATAAATCTTTCTGGACTTCCGGTGTAACTGCCAACAATTATACCCTTATCCGTTTCGCTGATGTGATCCTTTGGGCTGCAGAGTGCGAGGTAGAAGTAGGTTCTTTGGCACAAGCTGTTATATATGTAAATATGATTCGTGCCAGAGCAGCCAATCCTGCAGGCTTTGTAAAAAAAGCAGATGGTACCAATGCCGCTAACTATAATGTTGGTTTATACGTTGCTTTCACCGATCAGGCTTCAGCTAGAAAAGCAGTTAAATTTGAAAGGAAACTTGAACTGGCTATGGAAGGTCACCGTTTCTTCGACTTGGCAAGATGGGGCGATACACAAGCTATTTTACAGGCTTATGTAAATTACGAATCTACATTACGTTCGTTCCTGAAAAATGTTACGGTTAAAACAACCAGTAACTACTTCCCAATTCCACAGGCACAAATTGATCAGAGTTCAGTAGTGGGGAAACCTACTTTAACACAGAATCCAGGTTACTAAATTTTGATTCAAATTTATATTTCTTAAAAAAAGAGGTAGGCTAACACCTGCCTCTTTTTTTTGTGTTATTTTTTTCTCTTTTATTTCATTTCAAAACGAATTACGCGATAAATTTAACGTATGCTCAAAGTGCCTGTCTGCCTGCTTATTATGATTTGTTTATTTTCCTGTTCTTCAAATTCACACAGGTTCACTACTGTTTCTTCTGATCATTCAGGAATTCATTTCAATAATACCATCAAGGAAAATGATTCCGTTAATGTATTGGATTTTGAAAACGTATATAACGGCGGCGGGGTGGGCGTTGGTGATTTTAATAATGATGGGTTACAGGACCTCTATTTTACAGGGAACCTTGTTTCCAATAAACTCTATCTCAATAAAGGGGATTTTAAATTTGATGATATTACCGCTGAAGCAGGCGTTACCGGAGAAGGTAGATGGAGCAGGGGTGTTGCCGTGGTAGATATTAATAATGATGGCTGGATGGATATTTATGTATCCACCACACTGTTACGCGATGTGAATAAACGAAAAAACCTGCTTTATATTAATCAGGGAAATGATAAGAATGGTGTTCCCCATTTCAAAGAAATGGCTGCTGAATATGGACTGGCAGATACCAGCCATTGTACACAGGCTGTTTTTTTTGATTACGATAACGACGGGGACCTGGACGTGTATATTGTGAATAATGAGATTATTAAAGGCGATTATCCTAACCGGTTCAGACCAGTTATGAAAGACGGAAGCCATCCAAATACAGATAAATTATACAGGAATGATTGGAATGCAACACTTAAACACCCTGTATTCACAGATGTTTCAAAACAAGCCGGCATTACTATTGAAGGGTATGGCCATGCGGCAACTGTGGCAGATATTAATAATGATGGATGGAAAGATATTTATGTAACCAACGATTATCTCTCTAATGATTTGTTATGGATCAATAACCATGATGGTACTTTTTCCAACCAGATGACAACGTATTTCAAACACACATCGGCGAATGCAATGGGCAATGATGTGATTGATATAAATAATGATGGGCTGGCAGATGTGATCGCACTGGATATGAACCCCGAAGATAATTACCGTAAAAAAATGATGCTGAATCCAAACAGCTATCAAACCTATCAGAACAGTGATTATTTTGGTTATGGGTACCAATATGTACGCAATACTTTACAAATAAACCGTGGCCCAAGGGTTGGCCAGAATGATTCAATCGGACCCCCTATATTTTCTGATATATCTTTTTTTGCAGGCATTGCAGAAACAGACTGGAGCTGGGCACCCGTAGTAGCAGATTTCGATAATGACGGTAACCGCGATATTATCATTACCAATGGATTTCCGAAAGATGTAACTGACCATGATTTTGTAGGGTTCAGGAATATGTCGTACAGCGTTGCCAGTAAAAAACAGTTACTCGAACAGATACCGGAAGTGAAACTGCGCAAATATGCATTCAGGAATAATGGCGACCTCACTTTTAGTAATGTGTCGGAAGAATGGGGAATGAAAGCCGTTGCTTTTTCAAATGGTGCTGCCTATGCCGACCTGGATAATGATGGTGACCTTGACCTGATCGTTAATAATATTAATGATGAAGCCACGATAATGAAGAACATGACCAACGATCCGTCGTCGAAAGAAAAAAAGAATAATTATTTACAGATTGCATTTGAGGGGGATAGTCTCAATATAGCTGGTATCGGAGCTACCGTACATCTCCATTACGACCATGGCAAGCAACAGGTTTGGGAATATACCCCTTATCGGGGCTACCTTTCTACCGATCAGAATATTGCCCATTTTGGTTTGGGGAGCATAACGGTTATTGACACTTTATTGGTTCAATGGCCGAATGGAAAAATACAGCAATTGATAAATGTACCGGTGAACCAGGTGCTAAAACTAAAAATGAAATCTGCCACTAATACAGTTAACTATCAGCAAGCTATTTTTGCAGAAGGTACATTGTTTAAGGAGGTAACTGCTTCTTTGGGCATTAACTATGTACAAAAGGAAAGAGATTTTATTGATTTCAATATCCAGAAATTGATACCCCATAAGTTCTCAGAATATGGCCCGGGCCTGGCTGTAGGTGATATAGATGGTAACGGGCTGGAAGATATTATCTGCGGTGGTTCGTTTGAAAACAGTGCGGTTGCCTTTCTGCAACAAACCAATGGGCGTTTTATTGAGAAAAAAATAATCCTTAAAGATGGTAATGCTACTAAAAGATGGGAAGATGAAGGTTTATTATTATTTGATGCAGATGGTGATGGCGACCTGGACCTGTATATTTCCAGTGGTGGGTACGAGAATGAACATAATGGGGATACCTACCAGGATAAACTATATGTGAATGATGGTAAAGGAAATTTCACCATTGATGCAAGTGCTATCCCGGGAAATCATACAAGTAAATTTTGTGTACGTGCCGTTGATTATGATAATGATGGTGACCTTGACTTATTTGTTTCAGGCAGGGTTGATCCATGGAATTATCCAAAACCGGTATCCAGTTTTATTTTCAGGAACGATTCTAAAAACGGCAAACCTCATTTTACCGATGTAACTAAAACTGTTGCCAAAGACCTGTTGAATATAGGAATGGTGTGCGACGCATTGTTTACTGACTTTGATAATGATGGCTGGCCCGATCTGATACTGGCCGGTGAGTTTATGCCTATAACTATTTTTAAAAATGAAAAGGGCATTTTCAGGAATATTACACAAGGAAGTGGTTTGGAAAAAAAATCCGGTTGGTGGAATACAATAATCGGGGGCGATTTTGATAATGATGGTGATATAGATTATATAGTGGGTAACCTTGGCCTCAATTCTTACTTTAGGGCATCAGAACAATACCCGGTAGCGGTTACTGCTGCTGACTTTGATAAGAACGGGACATTAGATGCCATTCCATCTTTATTTCTTCCTGATAGGGAAGGAAAGAAAAAAGAATTCCCTGAAGCTACAAGGGACGACCTTGTAAAACAGATGGTGAGCATGCGTACACTTTTCCAGAATTACAAAACGTATGCAACGGCTACTATGGATAAAGTATTAACAGCCGACCAGAGAAAATCTGCACTGAGGGTTGAAGCCAATTATTTTTCTTCTGTTTACCTCCGCAACGATGGTAATGGCAAATTCACAGTTACTCCGTTACCAAAAGAGGCGCAGGTATCGGTCTTAAACGGTATGGTTGTAGATGATTTTGATAATGATGGGAACCTTGATGTGATTATCAACGGCAATGATTATGGTACAGAAGTATCGGTGGGCAGGTATGATGCATTAAACGGGCTTTACCTGAAAGGTGATGGCAAAGGAAATTTTATGCCACTGTCTATTTTGCAAAGTGGTATTTATCTGCCGGGTAATGGTAAGGCATTGGCAGCACTCAATAATGGCAAAGGCGTTTCTTTTATAGCAGCCAGCACTAACAGGGGTCCATTGAAAATATATGAAAATAAACAGCTGCAGAAATCAATCCCGGTAACCGCTTCGGATATTACCGCTATCATTAAATTGAAAAATGGTAAGTTGAGGCGCCAGGAATTGTATTATGGTTCTTCTTTTCTGTCACAATCAAGCCGGACAATACATATTGGCCCCTTGGTTGCTTCAGTTGAGATTATTGATCAGAAAAAAAATATCCGTAAAATTGTTAATTAATTAAAGCGAAGGTATGCTGTTGAAATATTATGCCTGTTGTATTATTTTTTGTACCGGGTGGATGATGGCATTGCCCTCCTGTAAATCAGAACCATCTTCACAAACAGCAGGTGTAAAGGCTTCAACAATTGCCCAGCTTACTACAAATCAATATACCCATATCGAATGGAAAGATACATTGCTTAATTTTGGTAAGGTAAAAGAAGGAGATACGGTACGTCTGCAATTTGCATTTAAGAATACCGGTAATAAACTACTGTTCATTAACGATGTGAGACCGAGTTGCGGCTGCACGATCGCTAATTATCCTGAAAAGCCTTTTTCTCCCGGGGATTCAGGATTTATCACAGTAGTATTTACGACCGATTGGCACCCGGGCATGCAGCAAAAAAGTATAATGGTAAAAGCAAATACAAAAGGCAGTGTGAACCACAAACTTATTTTTTCAGGTGATGTGACACCTAAAAATGATAGTAAAAATGAGTGACCGGATCAGACCTTATTTTTCAATTTCTAATAAACAGGTATGAAAAATTGTAATTTTTTTTTATTTTTTCTGATAATATACCTGGGGGGTCTTGGCTGTAAGCCGAAAAATACACTGCCAGCAGATGATACAAGCGTTTTGCACCAGAATCAGGACCAGTTAACGCAGATCATTATTTATGATGTGTTTACACCACCGGTAGCAAGCCGTATTTATGTATATTCTTCCCTGGCCTCTTATGAAGCTATCCGATTTGCCAAACCAGGTTATCCTTCCATCGCGGAAAAATTGCGTGGATTTACAGCAATGCCAAAACCAGATGTGGGTAAAACCTATAATTATGCACTGGCTGCTACGAAGGCTTTTTTTACCGTTGTACACAAAGTGGTATTCTCATTAGATTCGTTAAAAGGTTATGAAGAGAACACATTAGCCAATTTTAAAAATGCCATAGATGAGGAAAGCTATAATCGTTCCGTTGCTTTTGGTGAAGCAGTAGGCAAAGCTATTCTTGCGAGGGCACAGACAGATGGTTATTCAAAATCTAGGGGTAAGCCCAAAAATCTGGGAAGCAACGACCCTGGTAAGTGGCGACCAACCCCACCTGATTACCTTGATGGTATCGAATGGTGCTGGAATACCATGAAGCCATTGGTGTTAGACACCTGCTCTCAGTTTGAGCCAGTAAGGCCACCTTCATACAGCACCGATACTAATAGCGTTTTTTTAAAAGAAGCCAAAGAAGTGTATACCATTGGAAAAAACCTTAGCGATGAACAGAAAACTATTGCACGATATTGGGATGACAACCCTTTTGTGATTGAACATTCCGGGCACATGATGTTTGGTAATAAAAAGATTACACCGGGTGGGCATTGGATGGGTATTGCTGCGATAGCCGCGCTACAAACTAAAGCAGATGCAGTAAAAAGTGCAGAAGGATATGCATTAACCGCAATCGCGTTGTATGATGCTTTTATTTCCTGCTGGGATGAGAAATACAGGAGTAATGTTGTAAGGCCGGTAACAGTGATTAATGAAACTATGGATAAAAACTGGGTTCCTTTTTTACAAACACCACCCTTCCCGGAATATACCAGTGGGCATAGCACGATCACTGCATCTGCGGCAGTGGTATTGTCTTATTTATACGGCAATGATTTTGCTTTTCTGGATACAAGTGACCTTCGTTATATCGGCATGCAACGTCATTTTAATTCTTTACAGGAAGCGGCAGCAGAAGCATCTATCAGCAGGGTATATGGCGGTATCCACTACCGGAAAAGTGTAGATATGGGTGCAGAAGCGGGTAAGAAAGTAGGTAACTATGTTCTAAAAAAGGTTTTTAAATAATAAAAAAATATGAGGCATTGGTATTCTCTGTTGTGTAGTTGCTGTTTGTTTGTATTGCCGCTGATAGCTAATTCTCAGATCCGGGTTACACACCAGCGTTTATATGATACGGGTTCAACAATGCCTGCACATAATACAGAAAGGGCATTATTATTTGAAAAGGAGCCCATCGTAAAAGGGAGAATTATTTTTTTAGGGAACAGTATTACCGAAGCTGGTAAATGGGCAGAACTCACAGGCGATAATAGTGTAATTAACCGTGGAATTGGCGGTGATATTACTTTTGATTTGTTAAGAAGACTGGATGATGTAATCAATCGGGAACCTTCAAAATTATTTATACTGATCGGCATCAACGATATTTCTAAAGACATACCGGATCAGGTGATTGTTGATAATTGTAAAAAAATCATCAGCAAGATTAAGCAGCAAAGCCCGTTTACCAAAATTTATGTTCAAAGTATCCTGCCCTTAAATACAGCCGTAACAGGGTTCCCGCAGCACTATGATAAAATGGGGCATGTAAGCAGTGTAAATATATTGCTTGAAAAAATGACTGCACAGTCAGGTTGCACTTTTGTAAATCTGTATCCGCTTTTTTTAGATGCAGATAAACGGCTGGATAAAAAATATACTATCGATGGGCTGCATTTAAAAGCAGAAGGTTACAAAGTATGGGTTAGATACCTGCGACAAAAAAAATACCTGTAAATATTATGATATCCTGAAAAGGCTTCTGTTATTTACGGACAGGTATTCCCCGGTAATATGGATATGGGTAAAATCAATAACCACGTCAGCAGCACCATGTAAGAGCAAATCCTTTTTTGAATATTCATTCCCAATACCTATTGAATGCATACCTGCGGCTACAGCAGATTGTATGCCACTCACCGCATCTTCAAAAACCAGGCAGGCATGACTGGGTAAGTTCATTTTCTCGCTCATTTTCAAATAAGGGTCGGGGTTCGGCTTGCCACGTGTAACATCATTGGCAGTAACAAAATGGGTAAATGTATCTTCTATACCCAGATTACGAAGCATTGTGAGCATACGTGAAAGATGGGAACTGGTAACAACACCAAGTGGGATCTGTCTTGTATTGAGTAATGAAATGAATTCAACTACGCCGTCAATTGCCCCGGGCTGCATATGGCTGTCGAACTCATAAGCGGATTGTTCTATCTCTTTTTTCCGTGCATCAGGAACATGATCAAATAAACCTTTCATTGTATCGCCCACTTTTCGCCCGTAAATCCATTCACGTATCATTGGATCTGTCAATGTAACACCTTCTTTGTCTGCCCAGCTTTTCCAGAATGTTTCAATAGCAGGATTGGAATTGATGATAACTCCATCCAGATCGAATATAATTGCTTTGATAATATCCTGCATAATGCTGATGAATTAGCTGGTTGATAAATAGTAATGAAAGTAGTAAATTACTTATTTTTTATTTCCTAAAACAGAATGATGGAAATAGGGTACCCGGAACCGGATAATTTCTCTGGGATCATTTAGAAATGATGTTCTGGATAGTCTTGGTTCAACTTTTAATGGCTAACTTTACATCCTTCTTTATTTAGTTAAAATAGTAAATAAAATTGCTCCTGTATGAAAAAAATATTTGCCTTAGCCGGCTTCTTAAGCTGTATCATTTCTTATGCACAAAACGGGATTGCTATCATCCCTGAACCTATTTCTGTCAATAGAGGTGCGGGAGAGTTTCTGTTACCCAAAAATATTATCGTTGAAGCCGCATCGCAACCCGAAATTAAACAGGTGATTGCTGCTTTAAAGGACCGTTTAATTAAATCAACCGGTAGCAATATTGTAATAATGAATTCTTCACCAAATGCTACTATTAAACTGCAGCTTAATAGCGTTGAAGACAAAGCGATTGGTAAGGAAGGATATAAGCTGTCTGTAACCACAAAAAATATTGTGATTAAAGCCAATCAACCTGCGGGGTTATTTTATGGCGTACAAACACTGCTTCAATTATTTCCTAAAGAAATAGAGAGTCCCACACTGATAGAGAATGTAAAATGGGTAGCTCCCAATGTTGAGATAATGGATCAGCCAAGGTTCGGATGGAGAGGATTGATGTTTGATGTATCGCGGCATTTCTTTACAAAAGCCGAAGTGAAACAATTTATTAACGACATGGTCCGTTATAAATACAACCTGTTACATCTGCATTTAACAGATGATGAAGGTTGGAGGATAGAGATAAAGGGCCTGCCTAAACTAACAGAAGTAGGTGCGTGGAACGTTAAAAAGGTTGGTTATTTTGGCACTTTTTCTAAGCCGGAACCTAATGAGCCCCGCAACTTTGGCGGTTTCTATACACAGGATGATATCAAAGAACTGGTTCAGTATGCAAAAGAAAGATTCGTAAATATTCTGCCTGAAATTGATGTGCCGGGACATAGTCTTGCAGCAGTTGTTTCCTATCCCGAATTATCCTGTACGCCGGAAGCAAATACGTACCGGGTGCGTTCAGGTGAAGAAATCATGGATTGGTCGAAGGGTGCCCCACCCATTGCTTTGGTAGATAATACGCTTTGCCCTGCCAATGAAAAAGTATATGAGTTTCTTGATAAGGTAATGACACAGATTGCAGAATTGTTCCCATTTGAATATATACATGTAGGTGGAGACGAATGCCCAAAAAATTATTGGGAAAAGAATGATGCCATTAAAGCCCTCATGCAAAAAGAAGGCTTAAAAAATATGGAAGAAGTGCAAAGTTATTTTGAAAAAAGACTGGAGAAAATTGTAGAGTCAAAAGGGAAAAAATTTATGGGCTGGGATGAAATACTGGAAGGTGGTTTAGCCCCCAGCGCGGCTGTAATGAGCTGGAGGGGAATGAATGGGGGAATTGAAGCTGCGAAAATGAAACATGAGGTAGTTATGAGCCCAACTACCTTCGCATATATAGATTATATGCAGGGCGACCCTATTATTGAACCCAGGATATATGCATCGCTAAGACTAAATAAATCTTATGAATTCGAACCGGTTCCTGATGGGGTAGATGCATCATATATAAAAGGGGGACAAGCTAATCTGTGGACTGAACAGGTGTACAATATGCGCCATGCAGAATATATGACATGGCCAAGGGGAATGGCAATAGCTGAATCATTATGGTCGCCAAAAGAAAAAAAGAACTGGAATCATTTTTTCAGTAAAGTAGAAAAACATTTTGGGAGATTGGATATGGCAGAAATAAAATATGCACCCAGTGTATACGATCCCAGTTTTAAGGTTAGTACAACAGCAGATAAACAATTAAAAATTGAACTGGGTAAAGAGGTGGAAGCACTGGATATTTATTATTCTTTTGATAATACATTTCCGGATAATTATTACCCGAAATACACAGATGCATTGGTTCCACCTAAGGATGCTGTAATGTTAAAAGTGATCACCTACAAAGGCAAGCAACCGGTAGGGCGTATGATTGCTATGCCGATAGAAGAATTGAAAAACAGGTTGCCTATAACTAAATAGTGTGGAGAGTGGTGAGTGGTGAGTAGAGAGTGGTGAGTAGTGAGTTGTCAGTAGTGAGTATGTTTGTTAATGGAGCGACCATTTGCTTACTACTCACAACTCCCCACTTACAACAATGTTTCCGGTGAAAAAGTACCGGAAAATGTTAAAAATTAGGCAGTATTAGGTTTCCGCTAACAACACAGGGATGTGTTTTCTATGTAATTTTAAGTAACAGGCAGCATAACCTGGTGTATCCCCCCTTTATCGAACCCGGTAATTGTACACGGAATGATAGTTTGCGTTAGTCATGAATAAATACATTGCGACTGTTTTGGTATCTTTTTTTTTATTCAATAGTTCGCATGCCCAGTTATGTACAGGCAGTCTTGGCGACCCGGTAGTGAATATTACTTTCGGAAATGATAATACACCAAGGGGGCCTCTTAAAGCAGGTGTTACGAATCTTAAATACACCACCGGTTGCCCCAATGATGGGGAGTATGCCATAACCAATTTGTCATTTGGCTGTTTTGGCAATACCTGGTATTTGTTAGCGGGGGACCATACCGGTGATGTTGGGGGACGATTTACGGTTATTAACGCATCATTTGACCCCAGTGATTTTTATGTAGATACCGTTTCGGGATTATGCGGTAATACGGTTTATGAATTTGCAGCTTGGGTGGCCAATATTTTAAAGCCGACCTCATGTGGCGGGTTCGGCATTAAACCCAACCTTACATTTAAAATTGAAACAATAAGGGGTACAATATTAAAGAAATTTGATTCTGGTGATATTGATGCTGAAACTTCAAAAACATGGAAACAGTTTGGTACTTTTTTCAGTACACCTCCCGGTGTAGAGAGTGTTGTATTACGTATAACCAATAATGCAAAAGGCGGGTGTGGCAATGACCTGATAATGGATGATATTACTTTTAGGCCCTGTGGCCCCAAACTTACTGCGTATATAGATACAGATTCGAGTAAGTATATAGAATTATGTGAAAATGATAAAAACGATTTTCATTTCACTGCTACTTATTCCAGTGGGTTCAGTGATCCTCTTTTGCAATGGCAATTGAGTAAAGATACCGGGAAGACATGGGTAGATATTGCGGGAGAAAAAAATAATACCTATACACGCAAAGCCACTGGCAGGGGCCGTTACCAATACCGGGTGGTGATTGCTGAACGATCTAATTTTACTTC
>JAYTOS010000366.1:0-1826 GCA_043747705.1 Bacteroidota bacterium | reverse complement strand
GGTATTGGAAGCCGTTTCTGGCCAAGCAGCCGCACAGGTTATCCCAAACAATTTCTTGATATTTTACATACCGGCAAATCACTGATCCGCTGGACTTTTGAACGATACACTGCTTTTATCCCGGTTGAAAATATCTTTATTGTAACCTCGGAAGAATACACCCAAATCGTAAGTGAGCAACTGCCCGAATTACCCATCGAGAATATTATTGCCGAACCCAGCCGCAAAAATACAGCACCTTGTGTTGCGTATATTTCTTTCAAATTACTTCAAAAAGACCCGGAAGCATCTTTGATTGTGGCACCCAGCGACCACATGATCCTGGACAATGAAATTTTTCGCAAGATTACCATGCAGGCATTGGATTTTGTAAACCATATCCGTTCATTAGTTACACTGGGCATAAAACCCACACATCCCAATACGGGTTATGGTTATATACAGCATGAACCCATGTCTGTGGCGGATGGTATTTATAAAGTAAAAACCTTTACCGAAAAACCCAACCTGGAATTGGCCAAAACCTTTCTGGCCAGCGGTGATTTTTTATGGAACGCGGGCATTTTTGTATGGAAAGTAAAAAATGTGGTGAAAGCATTTGAAACCTACCAGCCCGAAATGTTTGAATTGTTTGACGGTGAAAAAGAACATTTTAATACCGATGGTGAGAAAGATGCGATTAACCGTATCTATCCCTTGTGTACCAATGTTTCCATAGATTTTGCCATTATGGAAAAAGCGGATAATGTATATGTAATTCCATCTTCATTTGGCTGGAGCGACCTGGGAACATGGAACAGCGCCTACGACAACCTGGAAAAAGATTATCTCGGTAATGCCGTAGCCGGTGAAAATGTTATTGTGATTGATGCCACTAAATGCATGGTATCTGCCCCCAATAATAAACTGATGGTATTACAGGGCCTCGACGATTTTATTATTGTGGACACCAAAGATGTATTGCTGATCTGCAAAAAAGACAAAGAGCAGGCCATCAAAGAATATGTGGCTGAAGTGAGGCGTTACAAAGGGGATAAGTACCTGTAATGCGCTTACTTTTTTTGCCACAGATTCACAGATAAAATCAGTGTTTATCTGTGAATCTGTGGCAATTTTTCTTTCTAATCTCAAAATCCCCCGTTAACTAACAATCAATAGCTTTTCGTTTTTTATTCCCAATCCCATCTGCGTGCTGCCTGAATAATTATTACATTTGAAAAATCAGTTAATCACTTGTTTTCTTTACTAAAGCATTAACCACTGCTCATGCCGCAAACAAGAACCGTTATTACAGGGACCGGAAGTTTTATTCCACAGAATATTAAGACCAACAGCGATTTTATATCCCAGGATTTTTATGGAGAAGACAATGAACGGATCGTTGTACCACAGCAGGAAATTGTAGAAAAATTCCGTGATATCACCGGTATTGAAGAACGCCGTTATGCAGATATTGAAATGAATTCGTCTGATATGGCAGCTATTGCTGCACGCAAAGCCATTGAAGATTCAGGTATTGACCCTGAAACTTTGGACCAGATTATTGTAGCCCACAATTTTGGCAATATTGTAAAGAGCTCTATTCAGTCAGATTCTTTACCCGCATTGTCATCGCGCGTAAAACAATCATTGGGTATCCGTAACCCCAATTGTGTGGCGTACGATATTTTATTTGGCTGCCCCGGATGGATACAGGGTGTGATACAGGCCGATGCGTATATTAAAGCCGGCATTGCACAAAAATGCTTAGTCATCGGTACCGAAACACTCAGCCGCGTTATTGATATTTATGACCGTGACAGTATGATCTTCAGTGATGGTGCCGG
>JAYTOS010000365.1:0-24412 GCA_043747705.1 Bacteroidota bacterium | reverse complement strand
TATTACCATCACTAACCAACAGGGGCATGTGGTGGCCATGTTTAAAGGAACCTGTTTCAGAACCGCAAAAAAACTGGTTTAGTAAATGATCTATTCTTTCAAAGAATTTATTCCGGTTGTTCATGAATCATCATTCGTACATCCACAGGCGGCTGTTACCGGTAATGTGATTATTGGCAAAAATGTATATGTTGGTCCCGGTGCCGCCATTCGCGGCGATTGGGGTGGTATCATTATTGAAGATGGTTGTAACGTGCAGGAAAATTGTACCATACATATGTTTCCCGGTGTAATGGTTGTATTAAAAGAGGGTGCACATATTGGCCATGGTGCGGTAATACATGGAGCCAACATCGGCAGGAATTGTTTGATTGGTATGAACAGTGTTATCATGGATAATGTACAATTGGGTGATGAATGTATTGTTGGCGCACTTAGTTTTATAAAAGCAGGTGAATTTTTTGAACCCCGCAGCCTTATCGTTGGTAATCCCGCAAAAAAAATAAAAGAAGTGAGTGATGAAATGATCCGCTGGAAAACAATAGGCACCCAATTATACCAGGGGCTTCCCAAAGACATGTATGAACATTGGAAAATAACTGAGCCTTTACGGGAAGTTCCCGCGAACAGACCACCGATGGAAAATCTTTATAAAACTTGGAATGAACTAAGAGAATCGGCTAACAAATAACATTGGCGTACATTTGCCGGCAATTCGTGTAACCGTATAATTCGTTTGATTAGTGTCAGAAAGAACCAACTTTATAGATTATATCCGCATTTTTGCCCGCAGTGGCCACGGGGGACCGGGTGCAAGGCATCTTATGCGCAACAAATTAACTGCCATGGGTGGCCCTGATGGTGGTGATGGTGGGCGTGGCGGGCATATTATCCTTCGCGGCAACAGCAATCTCTGGACTTTACTCCACTTGCGGTATTATAAAAATGTACTCGCAGAAAATGGCGAAGGAGGCAGTAAAAACAATTGTACCGGCCGCGATGGTAAAGACGTTTATATTGATGTACCCTTAGGAACCATTGCCCGCGATGAAGAAACAGGAAATATCGAGGCTGAAATATTAGAAGATGGCCAGGAGATTATCTGGCTGAAAGGTGGCCGCGGTGGTTTGGGTAACAGCAATTTCGCCACCCCCACCAACCAGGTTCCGGAACATGCCCAGCCCGGCGAAGAGGGTGTAGAAGGATTGAAAAATCTTGAGCTGAAAGTATTGGCCGATGTAGGCCTGGTAGGTTTTCCCAATGCGGGCAAATCAACTTTATTATCGGTTATTACAGCAGCCAAACCCAAAATTGCCAATTACGCATTTACTACCCTTATACCTCAATTGGGTATGGTGGAATACCGCGATCAGAAATCATTTTGTATTGCCGATCTGCCTGGTATTATTGAAGGTGCCGCGGAAGGCAAAGGATTGGGCCACCGTTTTTTACGGCATATTGAACGCAATTCAGTACTGTTATTTTTAATTCCCGCAGACAGTGCCGATCATAAAAAAGAATTTGAAATACTCCGCAATGAACTGGAAGAATACAATCCTGAAATGCTGCAAAAAGATTTCATCATCGCCATCAGCAAAAGCGATATGCTGGATGATGAATTAAAAGAAGCCATCAGCAAAGAATTACCCGCAGGCATTCCACATATTTTCTTTTCATCAGTTACCAATAAAGGATTGACTGAATTAAAAGACCTTCTCTGGGATACACTTAATAAACCTGTTGCCTGATTTTAATGTACTAACTAATTTATCTGTGATACCTCCGCGCGCGCTGTGTCTTTGTGTTTAAAAAAATTACTGCTGTTTTTTAACACAGAGATAAAGAGTTACACAGAGTTGCTATAAACTAACAATGGTTATTTTTATAGTAACTCCTTTGTTAATATTCCCTTAACATACCCTGCCAAATTACCTGGGTTACCTTTTAAAGAAATGGGTATTAAGTGTATACATGCAGGTTTTTGATGTACATCTATAAATGAATTTACTAATTCATTTTACCCTTTCGGTACCTGTATTTTTTTTCGATTGCTTTCCCATATAAAATTTCTTTTGTGAGCCTGTAGGCAGTGTTATGCCCATTATTTCGATTATTCAATTCATTAAAATTTAAAAATGATTATTATGAAAAAGCAATCTATTCAAACCATCGCCAAAAAATTTTTCTTTGGTAACCTGTTGGTAGCAGCCCTGTTTCTTTCTGTAAATGCAAAAGCAATGCCTGCAAAAAACAGTACACCTGCTTTTGCCCCAACCGGTAAAGTAGAAGTAAAGTACACAGGTGTTGACCTGAACAACCAGTTATCATTCAAGGTAAAGTACAGTAATCCAACTGGCAGTACTTTTAACCTGCTGGTATTGGATGAAGCCGGTGAGCCTTTGTTTAAAGGTTATTACACTGACAAAGCATTTGATAAAACTTTCAAACTGCCTAAGTCAGAAGTAAGTAAAATAACTTTTGTGATTGAAGATGGTAAAAATGATGTGAAAGAGAAATTTACCGTCAACATCAAAACAAATGTTACAGAAGAAGTAACCGTTAGCAAAGGATAATTCATCCCAGGCAATTTATTAACCACCACAGCTGCTGAATATTTCAGTGGCTGTGGTTTTTTTATGTTTAGGTTGCTGGTATTTTGAAAAAGAAAAATGGCAACAGATGGCATGGATCTAGTCACAGAAAAAATATGATAGCATTTATCCTTTGGGATTTATCTATCCGCTACACACATGCTGTTGAAAACTCTATTCTTTTTTTTACCCGGGTAAGAATAATTTCACCCTATGCAAAACCAGCACTGTTTATTCTGCGGGCATATCGTACAATTGCTGTATGTGCATGGACATTATCAGTGCCCGGTGTGTTTTACCAATACATTGCCTTGTTGTGATGGAGATAATTGCAGCACCAATAACCTGTTAAATACCGCGCAAGAAAAAGAGCCATCCCGCTTACCGCAGAATGGCTCCATATTTATTTCAGAAAGCTAAGGACTATCCTACCGCTTCACTTTGCATACTCTTACTGCTCTTCTTCCTGTCATCTTCATTCAACACCACTTTACGCATACGGATGTTCTTAGGCGTTACCTCTATACACTCATCCTGCTGAATGTACTCCATACATTCTTCCAGGGTAAACTGCAGTTTTGGTGTGATCCTTACCGCATCATCGCTTCCGCTTGCACGGTGGTTGGTAAGCTTTTTCATTTCCACGGCATTCACATTCAGGTCGCCCGGTTTGATGTGCTCGGCAATAATCTGTCCTATGTATACCTCTTCTGTTGGCTCAACAAAGAAACTTCCCCTGTCTTGCAGTTTGTCAATAGAATAAGCTGTGGTTATACCACCAAATTTGGCAATCAACACACCATTGCTTCTGCCGGGTATTGGGCCTTTCCATGGTTTATAATCTACAAAACGGTGGGCCATTACAGCTTCACCGGCTGTGTTCGTTAACATTTGTGAGCGCAGACCGATCAATCCCCTTGAAGGAATTTCAAATTCAAGGTGTTGCATTTCACCTTTACTTTCCATGATCTGCATTTCACCTTTACGTTGGGTAACCAGGTCAATTACCTTACCGCTGTAATCGGCAGGTACATCCACTACCAGGTTTTCATAAGGTTCATGTTTTTTGCCATCAATGGTTTTCACCAATACCTGGGGATTACCAACGGTTAGTTCGTATCCTTCACGGCGCATGGTTTCTACCAATATACCCAAATGCAAAATACCACGTCCGAACACTAAGAAACTATCCGCACTGTCTGTATCTTCTACACGAAGGGCCAGGTTTTTTTCTGTTTCTTTCATTAAACGGTCACGCAGGTGACGTGAGGTTACAAACTTACCATCCTTACCAAAGAAAGGTGAGTTGTTAATGCTGAAAGTCATACTCATGGTTGGCTCATCCACACTAATAATAGGTAATCCTTCCGGTGTATCTATATCAGCAATGGTATCTCCAATATTAAAATCATCCAATCCTACTACGGCACAAAGGTCACCGGCAATTACTTCGGTTACTTTGCGTTTGCCCATTCCTTCAAACACATACAATTCTTTTACTTTGCTTCTTTTGAAAGAACCATCTCCCTGCACCAATGCAATGGTCTGGCCTTCTTTCACTACACCACGGGTTACTTTTCCAATAGCAATACGGCCAAGGAATGAGGAATAATCCAGTGAAGTGATCTGCATCTGCAGCGGGCCTTCATTTATTTTGGGGGCAGGTACATATTTAATAATACCATCCATTAATGGAAGGATATCTTCCGTTTGTGTTAAGCTGTCGTTGAACCAGCCGTTCTTACCGCTACCATAAAAAGTAGGGAAGTTCAGTTGCTCTTCAGTAGCATCGAGGTTGAAGAATAATTCAAATACCGCATCGTGAACTTCATCAGGACGGCAATTGGCTTTATCTACTTTGTTGATCACCACAATCGGGTGAAGGTTTAATTGCAAAGCTTTCTGCAATACAAAACGGGTTTGCGGCATAGGCCCTTCAAAAGCATCTACCAGCAAAATAACCCCATCGGCCATTTTCAATACACGCTCTACTTCACCACCAAAATCACTGTGACCCGGGGTATCAATTACATTGATCTTATAATCTTTGTAGATAACCGCAGCATTCTTACTGAAGATGGTAATACCTCTTTCTTTCTCAAGATCGTTACTATCCATGATCAGTTCACCTGCATCCTGGTTGTCTCTGAATACTTTGGTAGTTTGTAAAATCCTGTCTACCAATGTTGTTTTGCCATGATCCACGTGTGCAATAATGGCAATGTTTCTTATTTCCATGTAAAAATTTAAGGCTGCAAAGGTACGGATTTACAACCGGAGGGCAAAGAACTTAACATAAATATGACATAACTGGTTGGGGAACAACGGTTAAGGTGTTGGGGTTATGGGTTTACCGGTTGCGGTTTTCGGGTTCAGTTAAGCAGTTATGAGAGCGTTGCAGCAAACATATTTTATTTAAATAAACTATGTTAATATATGTCTACCTTGCCTAACGCACAACCCACACAACCCGTAACTACAATATCAAACCCTCACATATATCTTCCGCTTATCCATCCAATAGCCTACACTCCAGCAAACAAGCATATAGCATACGGCAAATAAAAGTGATGCCCAATAATCGCCGGCATAACTAAAAATATGCAGGTTGATCCACCTGAACAGGTTACTATCTCCTACCGGTACCATATAAAGTACGGTTACCAATAATTCTGATAAGAGATATACAAAAAGCGGGTTCTTACCAACGGTTTCAAAAAACCAGGCCCATTTTATTTTTTTCTGCATATCCACTATGTAGATGATTGTACCCAGGATCAGGCAATCCAATCCTACTGTATGCAGTACAAAAGGACTGGTCCATAATTTTTTATTGATGGGGAAGATGAAGTTCCAGAAATAAGCAATCACTAATAAGGCAAACCCGGCAAGAATAAGTTTGGTAAGCCCTTCATAAGATTTACCTTCTTTTTGTACATGCTGCCCTACCATATATCCCGCCACCACATTCACAATCGCCGGCAAGGTACTTAACCAACCTTCGGGGTCGAATGCAACACCTTCGCCATGATACAAATGTGCATCGCCCATTAACCAGCGGTCAAACGCCAAACCGGCATTCCCCTGCAAACTAAGCGGGTCGAACGGATCACCAAACCAAAAGCATAACACCCAGTATAAAAGCAAAAGCCCAATACATATGATAATGGTTAATTTAGGTTTTAAAAAATAAACCATCAATGAAGCGAAGCCATAGCAAAGCGCAATGCGTTGCAAAACGCCCAGTATACGGGTATGCCCAATGGGTGATAAACTCCAATGCCCATTCTCAACATGAAAAAACGGGAACCAATAAAGGAGATAGCCCAATAAAAAAATAAGCAGGGTTCGCTTGAATATTTTTGCCATTACTTCTGATGTCTTTTTTTGCTCCCACTTTTTCATCACAAAACTCATGGCATTACCCACCGCAAATAAAAACGAAGGGAATACAAGGTCGGTAGGTGTAAAGCCATCCCATTTGGCATGGTGCAGGGGTGCAAAAGTAAGAGAGGAATCACCGGGTGTGTTTACGATAATCATCAAACAGATCGTCATTCCCCGGAATACATCCAATGCAAGAAATCTTTGGTTAGCGTTCATGGCAGTCGTTTTGGAGTAACCGAATATAGTTATTTCCCCAGATTTCTTTAGGGGCTTTTGTGGGATAGTCCTTACCCCGCAGATGCACAGAACAATAAGTGTAAATCTGCATATGTGTAACGAATAAATTATTCTATCGTATATTAACTAATGAAAAAAGTTGCCTTATACCTTCAATCTTTTTTTTATATAGCAGCCGGCTTTAACCATTTTCGCAAACCAACTGCCTATTTTGGTTTGATACCGCCTTATTTACCATGGCCAACTTTTATCAACTCAATGGCAGGTGTGGCTGAAATAATTTTTGGGCTGCTATTGGTTTTTACTGCCACTCGTAAATGGGCTGCTTATGGTATTATACTGATGCTGGTTGCCTTTATTCCAGCACATATTTATTTTATACAAATTGGCGGCTGCGTTCCGGGCGGACTTTGTTTCCCTTTATGGGTAGGATGGTTAAGGCTTTTGATCATTCATCCATTGTTATTAATGTGGGCATGGTGGTGCAGGAAATAAATAGTATAGAAATGATTTTTCCACACAAAGGTCTAATGGAAACAAATTTGTAATTTTAAGCAAACTAATTGCCATGCGTTTTTTAAAGCGGTTGCTTGCTGTTATCCTTGTATTGGTTATTATTTATTTTTTGGGACCTCATCCATCAAATCCTGTTTACAATACTTCGCTTACGGAAGTTCCTTCTGCTGATACTTCCCTTGAAAAATATATCGGTCAGCAGGAATCACAGCATAAAATAAAACCCAACAATGAAGCGCGGATTGTTTGGGCCAATGATTCGCTCAAACAAAAAACTGAATACGCAATTGTTTACCTGCACGGGTTTAGTGCGAGCCAGGAAGAAGGCAACCCCGTTCACCGGAATATTGCCAAACAGTTTGGCTGCAACTTATATCTGTCGAGGCTTTCACAACACGGTATTGATACAACAGATGCACTGTATAATATGACTGCCGATAACCTTTGGGAATCTGCCAAACAAGCGTATGCGATCGGAACACAACTGGGTAAGAAAGTGATCCTGATGGGTACATCTACGGGCGGCACACTGGTACTTCAATTAGCTGCTGAGTACCCTGAGATTGCAGGATTGATTTTATATTCGCCTAATATCTCTATTAACGATCCCAATGCATGGTTGCTGAATAACCCATGGGGATTACAGATTGCGCGGTTGGTTAAAAAATCTGATTTTAACACGGCTAAAAATAATTCACCGGAATATAAACAATACTGGAACTACCAATACCGCCTGGAAGCAACTGTTCAATTACAGGAATTACTGGAAACAGCCATGAATGCAAACACTTTTTCAAAAGTAAAACAACCCACACTTACTTTGTATTATTATAAAGATGAGCAGCACCAGGATGCAGTAGTTAAGGTTGCTGCCATGAAAGAAATGATGGCTGGTTTGGGTACCCCTGCCAGTCAGAAGAAAATGGTAGCCATCCCTGAAGCGGGCAACCATGTTTTGGCATCACCTATTCAATCAAAGGATATTGTGCGTGTTGAGAAAGAAACAGTAGTTTTTATGAAAGAAATACTTCACCTGCAACCTGTTCAGCATTGATCACCGGTATGAAGCTGGTAGTTTACTGCGGGAGAAAAACCTCAAACTCCAGACCCTAAACTCCAAACTTGTTGTTTATCTTCACCCGTTTAAATAAATCGATTGCTTATGCCACGCAGTAAAATAGCCGGTATTGGTAAGTATGTGCCTGAAAGAGTTGTTACTAACCAGGATCTTACCCAATATATGGATACTGATGATCAATGGATTCAGGAACGTACCGGTATAAAAGAACGCCGTTATGCACATCGAACAGAAGAAACAACCACTACCATGGCTGTGGAAGCAGCCAAAATAGCCATTGAAAGGGCCGGCACTACAGCACAGGAAATTGATTTTATCGTGTTTGCTACTTTATCACCCGATTATTATTTTCCGGGTTGTGGGGTAATGTTACAACGCGCTATGAAAATGAAAGAAGTTGGCGCTTTGGATGTACGTAACCAATGCAGTGGTTTTTTATATGCGATAAGTGTGGCCGATCAGTTTATTAAAACCGGTATGTACAAAAACATATTGGTGGTGGGTAGTGAAAAACATTCCTTTGGTTTGGATTTTTCTACGCGTGGCCGAAATATTTCTGTGATTTTTGGCGATGGTGCCGGTGCGGTGGTTTTACAGCCGACAGAAAAAACAGACCAGGGTATTTTAAGTACACACTTGCACAGCGATGGCGAATCAGCTGAAATTCTGGCCATGTACAATCCCGGTACGCATGCCAATCATTGGGGTGAAAAAAATTATGCGGATTTTGATGAGGCTCCGATTGCGCAAATGTTTATGAGCCATAACATGATTGATAAAGCACAGAACTTTCCTTTCATGGATGGCCAGTCTGTATTTAAAAAAGCAGTAGTAAAATTTCCTGAAGTGATCATGGAAGCCTTACAGGCAAACGGTTACCAATCAACGGATATCAATATGTTGATCCCCCACCAGGCTAATCTACGTATCAGCCAGTTTGTGCAGCAGAAACTAAAGCTAACCGATGATCAGGTATATAATAATATCCAACAATACGGTAATACCACAGCTGCTTCCGTTCCCATAGCTTTGTGTGAGGCATGGGAAAAAGAAAAAATTAAAGAAGGTGACCTGGTTTGCCTCGCGGCATTTGGCAGTGGGTTTACGTGGGCGAGTGCTTTACTTAAATGGTAACCGCTGAGTTAAGTGATTTAAAATTTGATTAATATGACTGAATTTTTATAGTGATGAGCGATAGAAAAATAATTTTCCTCATTAATCCCATATCAGGCACTTCTAAAAAAGAGGGGCTAAAAAAATTAATTGAAAGGGAAACAACCGCTCAGGGCATACCCTTCGAAATAGCTACCACCAATGCCGATGGTGATTACGATCTTTTAAAAGATAAGATTATCCGCGAACAGTTTACAGATGTTATAATGACGGGCGGCGATGGAACTGTAAACCAGGTTACCGGTGCATTGCGTGACCTTCCGCTTCGGTTTGGCATTATCCCTGTAGGTTCCGGGAATGGTTTGGCTAGGGCAGCCGGCATACCTACCAAGCCCCAACTAGCCTTGTCAATGATCTTTGCAGGTAAATCACAAAAGATAGATGCCTTTTTGATCAATAACCAATATGCCTGCATGCTTAGCGGAATTGGGTTTGATGCGCAGGTGGCACATGATTTTGCTACCAAAGCCTCGAGGGGGTTATTGGTGTACACGCAGCAAAGCATCATCAATTTTTTTAAGGCACACCCTTACCAGTTTGAAGTGGTGATAGATGGTTTTTCTTTTTTTACCGATGCTTTTTTTATCAGCATTGCTAACAGTAACCAGTTTGGAAATAATTTCACCATTGCCCCACAGGCGAGTTTACATGATGGATTACTGGATATTGTAATTGTACAAAAAATGAATAAAGCCAAACTACCTTTTGTGATGTTGAAACATATACGGGGCAATAACAAACTGCAACAATTAGTAGAGGAAATGAGCCAGAAAAACATACTCTATTTTCAAACGCCTTCACTCACCATTAAGAATATGAAACATGCGCCTCTCCATATTGATGGCGAACCGAGGGAAACAGCTGAAGAATTTTCGATTGAGATTATCAAGGATTGCTTCGACTTAATACAAGGGTAGATTTTGAAAAGTTACCAGCTTTTCAAAGCTATTTCATTATCCCCTTCAATTTCTCAAACTGTTCCTTATTTGCCGGGTTATCCAATGCCAGGGAAATATCTCTTTTCTCTGCGGCTGTAAGGTGAAAACTTAAGCTGGCAGGTGCTTCTTGTTTAGAAGGCACATATTGAAAACAAACACGGTGAAACTGCGGACCATAGGCTTCAAACATATAATCGAGTGCATCATGCTGGTAGTAATCCTGCAGCTTGTACCAGTTGTTTTGCAAAATCAAAAATGGTTTTGTCATCATACTGATCAGGCTGTTACCTTCAAAAGGTTTATCCCAGTCGCCAAGGCTCCTGTCGCGGATTTGTAACAGCACTACTTTACTGGTATTTTCTTTTAGCCACTCTTTAAATACTTCTACAAAACGGAGAGAGGTTTCCTGTCCGAAATTATCGCGCAACCCTGCATCCATCACATCAATGATCGGGTTGGTAGGCAACCAAACATTGGGCAATACATAGGGAAAGGTCGCATTCATCCGCAGTGCCGAAAGAATATTTATATTCATCGCACCCTGCCTACTGAAATAAGAAGTAAAGTCAACAGCATCAGGATCAAACGGGGTAATATTATTGGTATCGCGCAATGGCCGCATTAAAAAACGAACCGGGTGAGTACTCATGATCATCTTTCTCCCATCGCGACTAATGACAGAATTGAAATACATAGTGGGTATCAATGCCTGCGCTTCGGGTTCGGCATACCATTGTAATGTTTTACCTAATATACCATGTGTATTTTCATTCAATTTCTGTTCGAAGGCATAACCACGGTCTTTTATATATTGGTACCCGTTTGCGGTAAATTTCTGAACAGGCCCCATAATATCCCTCGTAACAAAGGAAGAGAACAGCGGGCTCAATAAATCTTTCGAAATATCCGCTGTATATTTTTGATCCTGCAGGTTGATGGTTGCTCCTTTTAGTTTTTTGTAATACAGTTCCCTGAAATAAGCCGCACCCAGCATACCACCAGAGGCCCCATTGATCAAAAGGGTTTGCCGCATCAAATCTCCGTTAAACAAACTATCCAACCGCTGAAGTGTGTTCATGGTAAATGCCGCACTTCGTGTGCCTCCACCACTTGTATTGATGATGTACAAAATAGGTTTACCAGTTTTCTGATGAGCTTTCCAGCGGTTCAATACCTCAATAAAATATTTTTTATCCGATTCGATAGCCGAATCATTAGCCAATTGCCAAACGGCATCCCTGCTATAAACCGGCCGTTCATTTTTATTGAGATAATTAAGTCCGTAAGCTTTGTTTCTTGGGTCAATAATTTCTTTTTGGTAAAGGATATTGATGATGATGTACAAAGCCACCAATAAAGGGATGCTCCATGAGCGGAGAAAAAGTGACAATGCCCCGGCCACCGCAATTAATATAGCGAAGAATATAGTGATGCTTGCCGCGGCAGGCAGCTGAAACAGACGTGCATCTGAAATATACCCTACCAATACAAGGAAAATAAATGCAATGACAATCGCAATAACTGCGGCAAAATGATGTCGCTTAAATACAGATTCTAAAAAGCCATCGCTGTAATGCCTTACATCCCTTGGTTTACGTAAATGCAGTTTTGCACTGAGAAACCAATCCACACTCAATTCGGTTTTCTCTTTTGGCAAAGTAGACTTCAGTACTACTTCATTATAACGGGTATTCTCTGTATTAATCACAGTACCCATACTGTAGTAGATGGTTTTATCAGCACCAAAAAAATAAATGAAAGATATTACAATAGAAATAATAATCCCCATTGCGAAACCACCTACCAGCATTAGTATTTCACTACTATGAAAAAGTTCCTGGTACCTGGCGTAATTCACCGCTCTTACTAAGTAAAATCCGATAAATAAAAGGGGTATAATGGCGTTATTGATACAATACTTAAGAAAAGGTTGTGCTGTAGTAGCTAAAAAACGAACATTCTTACTATGCAGGATAAACGTTGTAATGTTCCAGCTCATTATAAAAATACCCAATGCGAACCCAACAATAGCGGTACTGACAAACGTTACATCACCAAAATATTCAGGCGCGAGAAAAAGTGAATTGGCACCAAACGTTTGCATGAAATCGCCCGCTACGGTAGCGGTCAGCATATACCAGAAAATAAGAAAAACCTGGTACCGGCGAAAGTGCAACAGGAAAAGCTGCACCGGCAATGAACGCCAAAAACCTACCAGGTATTTCTTCATATAAGCAAGAGTGTTATTTTATGTATGATGCTGCATAGCATGATTCATTTTACCGGCCTGCTCCTTACTACAAACAACATCCAAACCAACGATAACAATAACAGCATTCCTGTTAATTGATGTAGCTGCGCCATCCATTCAAATGTACCCCAATGGCCAGGCAAAATACCGGTACTGGTTAATACACTGGCAATACCCAATACTACCTGCAGGATAACAATTGCCAAAGGCCACCACCTTGTTTTGGTAAACAGCACAGAACCTTTCGTTTTGAAAAGCTTAACTGACCAGAGGATAATAAGTACCAATAAAATATAAGCCAGTCCCCGATGGATAAAATGAATAAAGATCTTATTGTCAATAAAATTTAGTGCACCCGGCTGCTTAACCAGTAAGTTATCCGGTATCCACTGGCCACCAATGGTTGGCCAGGTTGATGCCGCAGTAGCGGCTTTATGCCCTGCCATCAGCGCGCCGTATAATAACTGTAAGATCAGTACATATAAGATAGCCAGGTTCCATTTTCTTAGCGGCTTGTTTTCAATCACCTGTTCTTTCTTAACCAGCAGCTGCAATGCAAACCAGAAGGTATAGCACAATAATCCCAACGCGAATAAAAAGTGCAGTGCCAGTCTTGTGGGTTTTACATAAATCGCATCGCCGGTAAGCCCGCTGGCCACCATGATCCAGCCAATGGCACCTTGTAAGGCCCCCAATAAAAAAAGAATGAGTAACGGGTTGATCATTTCTTTTTTAAAATGCCTTTTCACCAGGAGCCATACAAAGCCAACCATAAACACCAACCCGATTGTTCTTGCCCACAAACGGTGAAACCATTCCCAGAAAAAAATGAATTTAAAATCTGATAAAGTAAAATCAAAATTCAATAAATGATATTGGGGGGTATGCCTGTATTTATCAAATTCTGCGAGCCATTGCTGTTCATTTAACGGGGGCAGTGAGCCTGTGATCACATCCCATTGGGTGATGGATAAACCGCTGCCGGTTAAGCGGGTGATTCCGCCAAGAGCTATCTGTATCACCGTCATGCCAACCCCTATCAATAACCAGGCAGCTACCAGTTTCGAAGACCGTTCTGTTGAATTCATATACAGCTGTTTCAGAATGGGTACAAAGGTACAGAATAACAAACCAAGCCTGATTTTTGATAAAATGAATTTGGAAACTATTGGCGGGATTGTTGACATTTGTTGCCGTGTTACAATCCTTTTATCAAATGGAATTAATTGAGGCAGGCTCCGATGAAGCCGGCCGCGGCTGTTATGCTGGTCCTGTATTTGCCGCTGCAGTGGTTTTACCAGTTGATTTCTATCATCCCCTGCTTAACGATAGTAAACAGGTTGCCCCTAAAGAAAGGGAATTATTAAAAAATGTGATCGAATCATCAGCTATTGCCTGGGCTGTTGCCAGCGTTGACAATACCGAGATAGATCATATAAATATTTTACAGGCTTCTTACAAAGCCATGCACCAGGCTATTGATCAGTTACTACCCAAACCACAATTATTACTGATTGATGGTAACCGTTTTATTCCCTACAAAAAAACGCCGCATTACTGCATCATAAAAGGTGATACCCTATATTCTTCTATTGCCGCCGCCAGTATCCTGGCCAAGACTTACCGTGATGCTTATATGCAGCAGTTGCACCAGGAATTTCCATACTATGGCTGGGATAAAAACAAAGGCTACGGCACTCTACAACATCGAACGGCCATTGAAAAATATGGGTTGTGCAAGTATCACCGCAAGAGTTATGCTATTGAGCCAAAACAGATTTCATTGGAATGATAAGTGGGTTGTTAAGAAGAGTTAAAATAATTAAATGGGTTAAAAAAGTAAATACAATAAATCCATTACTTACTTCCCTTCCCTTCCCCTTTCTAACTATTCTTACCTTTTTAACTATTTTAACCCATTTAACTATTTTAACCTACTTAACCACACTCAACTAACCCAATCCCAAACACCAGCCCCTTCCCTTATCACTTCATATTCATCTTTCGTGCAATCCACAACGGTTGAGGGCAGCATGCCGCCAATACCGCCATCAATGACAATATCAACCAGTTTTTGAAAATTATCATACATCAATTCAGGGTCAGTATATTCTTCTACCATTTCGCCGGGTAATGAGGCAGATAATAACGGGTGGTTCAATTCATGTACGATGGTCCTGGCAATATTGTTATCGGGTACCCTGAGTCCGATTGTACTTTTTTTGCTATGCAAAATTCTGGGTACTTCTTTACTGGCTGGTAATATAAAAGTATAAGGGCCGGGCAGGTAGGTTTTCAAAAGGCGGTATAATGGCGTAGAGATACTTTTTGTGTATTTACTCAGGTCACTAAGGTCGTAGCAAACAAAACTCAGTTGTGCTTTAACAGGATCAATATTTTTTATCCTCGCAATACGTTCAATAGCTTTATGTTGAAAAATATCACAACCGAGGCCATAAATGGTGTCTGTTGGATAGATAATTACTCCGCCATCGAGCAGGCACTCGATCACTGTTTTAATATAGCGCGGATTGGGATTATCAGGATGTATCTGCAATAACATACTGCAAAGTACGAACTAAGTTCAAGCTTTTATCTTGTGAACTCTTTAACCGCAAGGCCATTGCTTAACAATCAGTTCATAGTACCTTTGCCAAACAAACCATTCAACCCATGCAGTTACAATCTGTTGATGTAGTGGACAATATCAGTCACGCAGATTTTAAGAAAAACTATTATGATCCCAAGCGGCCACTGGTTATAAAAGACCTTGCCAAAAGCTGGCCTGCCTACCATAAATGGAACTGGGATTATTTTAAACAACTGGTAGGCGAACAAAAAGTGGGCTTATACAATAATATCAAAAGCGATGCCTACACGCCCATTAATACCGCTGATGATTATAAAACATTTGGTGAGTATATTGATATGATCAAAGAGGGACCCGCTGCCTGGCGCATTTTTCTGTTCAATATATTTGACCACGCACCTGAGTTGATCAATGATTTTACCTGGCCGGAAGAGTTAATGACCGGATATGTAAAGAAATACCCGATGCTGTTTACAGGCGGACAAACCTCTATAACCCACATGCACTTTGATATTGATGTGAGCCATATACTGCATACACAGTTTTTGGGAAGGAAAAGGGTATTGCTGTTTCCCAATGAGGAGCAATACAAATTATACCGAAAACCTTTTGAAGTATTAAGCCTTGCCGATTTCAGCAATTACTACGACAACGATAAAAGTAAAATTGATTACGAACAGTTTCCCGCTTTACAAAAAGCCAGGGGGTATGATCTTACCCTGACACATGGTGATACCCTGTTCATGCCCGCCGGATATTGGCACCACATGGAATATCTCGATAGCGGCTTTGCCATGAGTTTACGCGCATTACAGTCTTCGGTAGGCGGCAAACTTACCGGTGTATGGAACCTCTTTGGTATGCGCAGCATTGATACGGTAATGAAAAAGACGATGCCCCATCCCTGGTACGACTGGAAAAAGAAACGCATTTTTGAGATGGCTGAAAAAGAATTACAGAAAGTATAAAAGATAAAATGCTTAGCTATAAAGAAGCCATATTATTTCACCGTATTAAAATTCATTACTACAATATTTTTTGAGGCTAAGCCTCTGTAATTTCCGGTTAGATAAAAAATAAGGCGGCCTTGTGCCGCCTTTTCTTTGTTTGTAACCCCCTGTGAAAAATGATTATCAGAAAATTGATTTTTTATTTCATAACAGGCCATAAAAATAATGCAGTTGGTATTACTAAAAAATGTGTTTAGTACGCAGTTTAGCAGGGTGTTTATACTGAGTATATTTCGGTTAAAACTACGTAGGTTATCTCCTGATAAATATCGAATTTGAGGAACATTCGGTAAGCAATACATACTTACTACCCTTGTGTTGTACCCGGATAACCATTGTGGTGATTTACTTTAATTACATTCTGTATGACAAAAGTTGTATTGGTTGACGATCATGCATTATTAAGGGGTGGGTTGGCTTCTGTTATCAACTCATTTAATGGCTATACAGTATTGTTTGAAGCGAATAACGGCAAACATTTTATACAACTGTTGAATCCTGAAAACCTGCCACATGTGGTATTGCTCGATGTTACCATGCCCGAAATGAATGGCTATGAAACTGCGCATTGGATTACTACCAATTATCCTCAGATAAAGATCCTCGCCGTGAGTATGCAAAATGACGAACGCTCAATTATTAAGATGCTGCGCAATGGTGCCAAGGGTTATCTTTTGAAAGATGTAGAATTACCAGAACTAAAAAATGCCCTGGATGCCATTGTAAACAAAGGCATTTATATTAACGATATCCTGTACAACAACATCGTCCATGCTATCGATGGGAGCAATACAGAAGACGAGTATACACAGCAGGCACTGAGAGACCTTACACAACGTGAAAAAGAATTTCTTCGTTTGCTTTGTACTGATAAATCTTATAAAGAGATTGCGGCGATCATGTTTCTCAGCCCTCGTACGGTTGATGGCTACCGGGATACTTTATTTGAGAAACTGAAAGTGGCTTCAAGGGTAGGGTTGGTTATTTTTGCTATAAGGAATGAGATTGTAAGATTATAATTTTATCCTAATAAAAAACCCTTACACAGGGTATGGGCTTCGGTTATATTGAAAAGCTGGTTTATATTACATAATCTCCCACACTTCTTTCCCACGCAATAACTTATCCAGGTTTCCCTTGCCTTTAGAAGCAATGGTTTCCTCAATCTGCATTGCCATCACATCTTCATAACAGGGCCTGTCGGCTTCAAAGAATACACCAAAAGGCCGTGGAAAATATCCGCCTGATTTGGTTGGATCATCAAACATCCGCACCAGGGTTTGTGCTTTATAAAAATCTTTGTCGTCATGTATCCAAAGGTCATCGGCAGTTACACCATTACCCAGTTCTACTACCACAGGTTTTAATCCTTCCAGTTTAATACCTTTATTCTGAGTGGCACCAAATACCAATGGCTTGCCCTGCTCTAAAAACAAAGCCTCATCCAGTTTGGTTGATTTTTCTGTAAACAGCTCAAACGCACCATCATTAAAAATGTTGCAGTTCTGGTATATCTCAAGAAAAGAAGAGCCTTTGTGTTGATAAGAGCGTGTAAGCATTGCCTGCAAATGCTTGGGGTCGCGGTCCATACTTCGGGCAATAAAACTGGCATCTGCCCCCATGGCCAAAGCCAGTGGATTGAACGGGTGATCAATGCTCCCGAAAGGCGTACTCTTGGTAATTTTATTGGGTTCCGATGTAGGTGAATACTGCCCTTTCGTTAATCCATATATCTGGTTATTGAACAACAATACATTCACATCAAAATTTCTGCGCAGCATATGAATGGTATGGTTACCGCCAATGCTTAATCCATCACCATCGCCTGTAACGATCCAGACACTCAGCTCGGGCCGTGTTGCTTTCAGGCCGCTGGCCACAGCTGTAGCGCGACCATGGATACTGTGCATTCCATACGTATTCATATAATAGGGAAAACGGCTGCTGCAACCGATACCACTAACGATCACAATATTTTCTTTCGGAATGCCCATTGCCGGCATGATCTTCTGTACCTGAGCAAGAATGGAATAATCCCCACAACCCGGGCACCAACGCACTTCCTGGTCAGTGGCAAAATCTTTGGCGGTTAATGTGGGCAGGGCTTGTGTTGCTGTTTCTGACATGGTCTTTAATTAGCAATTAAGAATTAGTAATCAGCAATTTAACGCTGAATTTAATATTTATCAAAATACCTGTCCAAAATCCTTGTTTATTGTGAATTATTAACGGATTAACTGCTAACTGCCTTGTAATTCTTCCCAATATTCAGCCGCTCTCCGGGTATGGGGTATTACTATGGTGCCACCCACAATATTGGCTACGGCGAATATCTCGTACATTTCTTCTGTATTCACACCGAGTTCATGACTTTTACCCAAATGGTATTTGATACAATCATCGCAGCGCAAAACCATACTCGCCACCAGGCCCAGCATTTCCTTTGTTTTTTTGTCGAGAGCCCCCTCATCGTAAGTATTGGTATCCAGGTTCCATAAGCGCTTCATCACCAGGTTATTCTTGCTCAGGATTACCTCGTTCATTTTTTCACGGTATTCGTTAAACTCAGTTACTAATTCACTCATATGACAGATTTTAGCAGGCAAAAATACAGAAGCCCTTCTGACTGCTTGCCATTTCTTTGTATTTTACTTCCCCAAACTCATACGCTATGAAGAAACTACTCCTGCTACTGTTTATCTGTACAGCCCATTTATTGTTTGCACAAAGCAATAATGAACTGATCAAAGTAACCGATATGCTGAAAATAAAGCAGCTAAGCGGCGTTACCATCAGTGCGGATGGAAGTCTAGCCGCTTTTGTGGTAAACAATATTGAACCCGATGGGGATACCAAATGGGAGTTTAAATATACCAACCAGATTTACATCGTGCCAACCAACGGTTCTGCCCCACCCAAAGCACTTACCGCAAAAGAAGCTGCTTCGCAACCTGCCTGGAGTCCCGATGGCAAACAACTGGCTTTTGTAAGGGCCGTTGATGGCAAGCCACAGGTATTCATCTTGTCATTCGAGGGCGGTGAACCCATGCAATTAACCAAATTCAAATACGGTGCAGGCGCACCCAAATGGAGCCCCGACGGTAAAAAAATACTTTTCTCATCAAGCATTACCCTGAAGGAATTATTAAAAGATGCTGACCTCAATCCCAAAAAAGAAATTCCTAAATGGCCCTACGAAAAACCTGGATTCTTCAACAATAGTCAATTACAAAGCAGTACCGCAAAAGCAGATCCTGATGGAACGCTGGAAGAGATCAGGGCTTATTTAGACAATAATGCCAACGATAAAAAAGCCAAAGTCATTACCAAACTTAATTTCCAGGAAGAATCTACTACCAGTTCTGAAATATCTTTCAACCATTTTTTTATTGTGACTACAGAAGCAGGTGCACAACCTGTTTCTGTTACGCATGGGTTTTATCGTTTTAATGCGGCAGAATTTACACCCGACAGTAAACAACTGATCATTACCGGCAATATAGATTCTGCCCAACACCCCGACAGGTCTTTGGAAAGTGAAATATTTATTGCCAGTGCCGATGGCGCTAACCTGAAATTATTATTGGGTGAAGAAGGCAAATCTTATAACAGTGCCAAACTATCTCCTTCCGGAAAATGGCTTGCTTTTCAATATGGCAATACTTCTTTTGTAGATATTCCTGCATTGGCTATTATGCCGGTTAATGGAACAACCAAAGATATCATCACCATTCCTTTCGACAGGAATAAAGGGAATATTTTATGGAGCAATGATGAGAAATATCTCTACTTCGCCGCCCAAAGCAATGGCGGTGCACCTATATACCGGGCCGATATAAGCACCAGACAGGTAGAAGCCTTATCAGACTTTAATTCCGGCATCAGCAGTTTCGACCTGAAAAATAATAAGCTTGTTTTTGTAAAAACAGAAGTAGCTAATCCATTCGAATTATATGTATCAGATGCAAGTGGTAAAAATGCGATACGCATCAGCAGTTTTAATGACGACTGGATCAAAACCAAAAAACTCAGTTACCCTGAAAAGAAAAGTTTTGTAAATGAAAAAGGGTTAACGGTTGAATACTGGGTAATGAAGCCTGCTAATTATGAAGCAGGCAAAAAGTATCCCACCATCCTCGATATCCACGGCGGCCCAACGGCTATGTGGGGACCGGGCGAGAGTTCTATGTGGCATGAGTTTCAATATTATTGCGCCAAAGGGTATGTGGTAGTATATGGCAATCCCCATGGCTCGGGCGGTTATGGTGCAGAATTTTTACGCGCTAACATCAACGATTGGGGAACAGGGCCAACAGCTGATGTATTGACTTATTTAGACAAGGCCGGTGCCGGTGGTTTTATTGATACATCGCGTTTGGCCGTAACCGGTGGTTCGTATGCCGGCTATCTCGTGGCATGGATTATTAGTCACGACCAACGTTTTAAAGCAGCCTGTTCGCAGCGTGGCGTATATGACCTGGGCACTTTCTTCGGTGAAGGAAACGCCTGGCGTTTAGTGCCTAATTATTTTGGCGGTTATCCGTGGGAGCCTGCTACCAAAGCCATTATTCAAAGAGAATCGCCCATAAATTATGTGCAGAATATTTACACGCCTTATCTTATTTTTCATGGAGAGAATGATTTGAGAACAGGTGTGATTCAAGGTGAAATGCTATACAAAAGTTTAAAGGTATTAGGTAGAACAGTTGAGTATGTAAGACATCCCGGTGGCACACACGAGTTAACCAGGAGCGGCAATAACCGTCAACGCATTGACCAGATGCTACGCACGATGGAGTTTTTTGAAAGGTTTATCAAACATTAATTGTATATTTTTAGATTGAGAAATTTTGGAATCACAACCTCAATAAATCAATTCCGGAGTTTCCCAATCAAAAAATTAAAAAATCATTTCACGCTCTTCAACCAATCCATAATCCCCAAATGCACTTTCTTGGCAACATCCTCCTGGAATTGTGATTTAAGAATTTTCTTTTCATCTTCTTCATTACTCATGAACCCGATTTCAACCAGGCTGTTTGGAAAATCGGTGGGCGCACTCAAAGCAAAATTAAAACTGCCTATATTTCCGAATTCACTTAATCGCAATTCCAGCATCCTGTTTAAAATAGCCGTTGTGAGTGAGCGGAAACCAATGTGTTTGTAATAAGTGCTTACTCCCTGCACCTGCGGATTCTGACTCGAATTCAAATGCAGGCTGATTAATAAGTCAGGATTTTGTTCCTGCAGAAATAGTACCCGGTCCTTGTTATCGAAAGTAGTGTCTGTGGTACGGGTCATGATTATTTTTTTCACGCCTTTGCTTTTCAGGTACCTTTCCAATGCTTTGGCAAAAAGCAAGGTGTAATATTTTTCTTCGTACTTAGCATGTATCCCACCGGTTCCGGCATTTGTTCCGCCATGGCCGGCATCTATCGCTACTTTCAGGTAACGGATATCTAATTTTTCAGGCTGTCTTTTTATCCTTACTACTAATACTTTCCCTTTATAACCAATGCTGTAGCCCCAATGTTGCCGATGTTGCAGTTCAATGGTAACCCGCACAACATCATCTTCTACCTGGTTAAAATATACATTCTTTACTTCCTTTAATGATTGCAGTTGTGTAATCCAGTTCGTATTGCTTTGTACACCGAAAATATCTACCACGATCTTTGAAGGATTGATCTCCATTGAACTTTTATACGGCAGCTTTTCTTCCATACTGATACCCACATAATCGAAAGCCGTATCTCCTTTTGCGCTGAATGAATTAGTGAGGTAATATTGCTTTTCTTTTTGAGCGCTATCTGCTTTAATGGATGCTCTTTCAATGTATGCAGTATGGTATTTTGAAAGCTGCACGTTGTACATATCTTTGGTGGAGTCAATTACGCGCAGCAGGATATTCGTATCAATATACCCCATCTTGGCTCCACCCAACCTGTCTTCACCCAAACTATAGAGGAGTGCGGGTAATTTGCCGGTTGACCTGGTTAAAATATAATGGGGCACCGTATTTTGTGCGGCCGTTTGAGATAAGATCAAAACAAGGCAGGCGATGAGGGGGAACTTCATCAAATGAAGATAAAAATATAAAATCGATACATCAACTACTTATCAATAAAATAGGTGAAATCCAACATATCTATGGCATACAAAGGCCTCATTACTTTTTATCGCAATGATGCTTTTTTAGTAGGCAACCGTAAAATAAAAATCAAATATGAAGAAATTTTAATCAGAAATGATACCCGTCATCCGCTACCAGTTTATCCGATACCCTGCGCCTTGCATCTTTGGTATTAAACGGCTCTACTTTGGTAAAGCGTTTCAGGCCAATATGCATCATCCGCAGTTCATCACCGTCGGAAAAACTGTTCAGCGCATCTTTGCCGGCTTTATTAATCCGGTCTGCGGCATCATACAGGTAGGTACGCATCATATCAGCCTGCAGGCTAACGGCAGCTTCGCCTTTTGTATCTGTTAGTTTCATTACACGTAACAAGGCACTTTCGGCATTGTAAACGTCTATGGCCATATCGGCTATATTCATCAATATCTCCTGCTCCTTATCCAGCTGCATCATCAGTTTTTGTACTGCGGCACCGGCTACCATTAAGATGGCTTTCTTAAAATTAGCAATGTATTTACGTTCTTTTACAAATGCTCCTTCCTCTTCAGAACCAAAATCGGGTATGCTCATCAACTCTTTCTGCACTGCCATAGCCGGGCCCATCAGGTCAAGTTTTCCTTTCATGGCACGTTTCAACATCATGTCAACTGTCAATAAACGATTAATCTCATTGGTTCCCTCATAAATACGGTTGATCCGGCTGTCGCGATATGCTTTTGAGATCAGGTATTCATCGCTAAAACCATTACCGCCATGTATCTGAACACCTTCATCTACCACATAGTCTAAGACCTCACTGCCATATACTTTTAACATAGAACATTCAATGGCATATTCTTCTGCGGCCCCCAATAAGGCTTCTGCAAAAGTTTTACCGCTGGCCAATAATTCGTGTTCCTTATTATCGATCCATTTGGCTGTACGGAATGTGGCACTTTCGCAAACCCACATGCGTATGGCCATCTCCGCCATCTTATGCCTAATGGCGCCAAATTTTGCGATAGGCATTTTAAATTGTTCCCTTGTTTTGGCATACTGAATAGAAATAGTTGCCGCCCTTTTCGATCCGCCTAATGCAGCAGCACATAATTTCAGGCGCCCGATGTTCAGGATATTAAAAGCGATGAGATGGCCCTTACCAATTTCTCCCAAAACATTCTCCACAGGCACTTTACAATCCTGAAAATACAGTTGCACAGTAGATGATCCTTTTATGCCCATTTTATGTTCTTCAGGGCCTTGCGTAAAACCTTCAAAGCCGCGCTCAATAATAAAGCCTGTAAACTTATCGCCATCAACCTTGGCAAACACTGTATATACATCTGCAAAACCACCATTGGTTATCCAGCATTTTTGCCCGTTCAGGATGTAATATTTTCCATCATCACTTAATTTGGCTATTGATTTTGCACCCAATGCATCACTGCCACTATTTGGTTCCGTTAAACCATACGCACCTTTCCATTCGCCGCTGGCTAATTTGGGGATGTATTTTTGCTTCTGTGCCTCGGTACCAAAATACAGGATGGGCAAAGAGCCGATACCCGTATGTGCAGCCACTGCCACAGAAAAAGAGTACCCGCCACCCAGGCCTTCGTTGACAATAGTAGACGTGATAAAATCCTTACCCAGCCCCCCATACTGCTCAGGTAAGGAAGCAGACAACAATCCCTGTTCACCGGCTTTTCGCAACAATGATGGCATGAGACCCGGTTCCAGTTTATCAATCCGGTCAATAATAGGTATGATCTCCGCATCGAGGAACTGGATACACATATCCATCACCATCTTTTGCTCTTCATTAAAATCTTCGGGAATGAATGTATCGAACGGATTACTTTCTTTGATCAGCCATTCGCCGCCCTGCAATGCTGTGGTTTGTTTTGTGGCTTCCATGATGGAAATTTTTATTGATGAAAAGATTTTTTATTGTGAGTAGCGAGTAGTCAGTCAGGAGTGAAGTTGAAGTATAATTTACACTCCCTACTCACAACTCACTATTCACGTCAAATTATCATACACCTGCTGAAACACGAGTTTCACTGTTTCTATATCTTCCTTATTCACACCTGTTAATGCCTCATGCATGGTTTGATTGGCCAGGTCTATCGTTTTATCCTGCAAATCTTTTGCCGCATCCGTTAAACAAACCAAGTTGATCCTTCTATCGGATTTTGAAGCAATGCGCTTTACTAATTTTTGTTTTTCCAGGTTATCAATTAACCGGGTGATGCTTGGCTTATCCCTGAAAGTGCGGTTGCATAGTTCCTGTTGACTTAAACAGTCTTCCTTCCACAAATGATACAAAACACTCCATTGTTCAATAGTAATCTCAAGTCCTGACTGGCGAAAATTTTTCTGTAACCGCCTGGCCACGGCAGTGGAAGCCATGCCGTTGATCACGCTGTATAATTCTCCTCTTTTAAATTGGTTGTTTGGCATATAGTTAGTTATGCAACTAATTTCAAAATAAGTTCGTTTCTTTGATATCACCAAGAATAAACC
>JAYTOS010000364.1:0-7528 GCA_043747705.1 Bacteroidota bacterium | reverse complement strand
TTTCTACTATACAGGGAAATTTAATTTTCATAAGGTTATCACTGCATCTCGAAAGTATTTACAACACTATAACTCTTTTCTCCTCACTGCTTTTGAATGCAGCATTAATGACCTGCATTACATGAATGCCGTCTAAAGCAGTTACCTGTATAGGTTTATCATGTCTTATTGATTGGTATATCCCATCATAATAATCATAGTAATTGCCTTGCAGGGTAGGGATCTTTTCACGGATTAATTTTCCATCTTTTTCTGTATGTAATAAACCTTGTTCTGCTTCCGGTTCTGTACCCCAATCGGTTAAGTTCGGTTTTTGATTGGCCAGTAAATTGGCTTCCTGCACATCTCCACGGCTTTTTAAAAAAGAACCTTTTCTGCCATGCACCACATATGATGCAAAAGGCTCCCTTACCTGGTAACCTGCTTTAAGCCTTACCCGCAGCATGGGATAATACAAGAGGATCTCAAAATAATCATCCACCCGCGAATCTGGTCTCGTAATGCGAAGGTCGGCGAATACAGCTTGGGGCATACCGAAAAGATGTAATGCCTGGTCTATCAAATGCGGACTTAAATCGTTCAGTATGCCGGCACCAGGGGCAGGTATTTCTTTGTGGGGCTTGGGACTTAGCTCTTCTTTAAAACGGTCGAAATGGATTTCTGCTTCCATGATCTCGCCAAGCCAGCCTTCCTGTACTATTTTTTTAACCGTTTTGAAATCACTGTCCCACCTGCGGTTTTGAAAAACAGAGATTTTCATTTGCTGCCTTTCAGCTAATGCTTTCAACTCAATGGCTTCGGCAACAGTGGTGGTAAATGCTTTTTCCACAACGGCATGTTTGCCTGCTTCCAATACTTTTTTAGTAAGATCAAAATGCATAGCGGTAGGGGTGTTCACAATCACCAGTTCAATCGAATCATCAATTAATATTTCTTCCAGTGAACGGAATATTCTTATACCGGGATAAGACTGTAAGGAGTCAGATTTGCTTCTCTCCCATATTCCACATAATTCAAATCCCGGGTGCAAATGGATGAAAGGTGCATGGAATACTTTTCCCGACATTCCGAAAGAGAGGATGGCTGTTTTGATTGGAGGCATAATAAGTATGAATTAAGAATGGCAGGATTATTTAAAATTAAAAAACCTGCTTCATATAAAAGCAGGTTTTATTTTCTTTCCGGGACTAATTTTATTTTGCTTCGGTTTGTTTCTCCCGCTCTTTCATTTTATTAAGATAGCTAACACCGTCGGTTATCCATTTTTCTGCAGGTTTGCCCAGCAGGTAATGATCAAACCACTCTTTTTGTCTTTTCTGGTAGTCAATCTGGTTTTCTTTTTTAGCCAAACCATGATTTTCATCAGCGTATACGAGCATTACATGTGGCTTTTCCATCCTACGCATGGTTCCATACATTTCAATGCCCTGGTGCCAGTCAACTGCACCGTCCCTGTCGCCAAATGCAACCAGTAACGGTGCTTTTATTTTTGAGGCATTGAACATGGGTGAGTTGCGGATATGGGCATCCGTTCTTTCATACCACGGCCCGTCAAAACGCCCCTGGCTGGTTTCGAATATTTTTTGATCGGGTGTACCGCTGTTCCAGTAAATGGAAAGCGACATACTAATCAGATCGGTTAACGGCGCACCGGCACTGGCCGCTTTGAAGATATCGGTTTGCGTTATCAGGAAGGATGTTTGATAAGCGCCCCAGCTATGTCCCATCAAGCCTACTTTATCTTTATCGATCATGCCTGTTTTTAAAACTTCTTTTACAGCAGGTATTACACAATTAACTGCGCTCATACCCGGGTCATTGGTTTCGTAAACAATATCCGGCCTGAAAATAAAATAACCATTGGTGGTGAAGTTGGTTGTATTATAAGCACCTCTTACAGATGGAGTAGTATATCCATGCACTGTATTTGAAAGCAGTTCATAAATATAAACGATCATCGGATATTGCTTACCCGCTTCATAGTTAGCAGGGTAGAAAAGGGCTCCCTGCATTTTTTTACCGTTCTTGTTGGTATAACTGATCAACTGGCTCTTACCCCAGTAATAATTCTGTTGTTGTGGGTTGGTACCGGTGATTTTTTTATCATTGTTAAAATTATCACCTGCATATAATTCAGGAGAAAGGTTATAATCCTGTTTTACATAGAGAAAAGCATTGGCATCTTTCGCTTTTGTTAAGCGGCTTACGGATAAGCTTTCAAAGATCAGTTTCTCTGTTTTGCCATTTTCTAATTTATAGTAACCGAATTTTTTACTCTTATCGCCATAAGCAGAAAGATAAATGGGTTTGGAATCATCAATAAACGGATCTTCGTAATCAACCCGGTTCACGCGGAACATGGTTTCGTCTTTTTCACCTTCGGTCAGCTTACGCGAAGACTTACCATCGGGGGTAACTGCCCATACATTGTATTCATCATAGAGTAACATTTCTTTATCGTCTTTTAGCCATCCACCAAAGCCCACCGGAGGTTTGCTGGCTGTATGGTCATCCCGTGTATCCCAGAAATCGGTCTTGATATTTTGGGTGATATTGGTATTTTGTTGCGTAGCGATGGTGTAGGTCCACCAATGTTTATCTTTAAAATAGTATAAAAATTTCCCGTCTGGTGAAGAACGTGGACCGGTATAAAAACCATATAATGATTTTTCATATAATAGTTTTTCTTCCCCTGTTTTCGCATTTATCAAATAGAAATCTGAAAAGTCTTCTTTAAAGGCGGGTTTATATTTTTTATCGGTAGAAGTAATAGCATATTTCTGGTTACCGGTTAATAATGCATCGGGTGTGCTTTCTTTGGCTAACTGATAAAAATGCCCGTTATCCATATTCCATACAGATAAAAAACTCGCATCTTTATCCTGTGTATAGGTTATTTTTTGGCGCGGTTGTACTTCAGGGTCCTTCCAATGCCAGATGTCTACTGCGGGTAATTTCTCATCTGGATTGAGCTTTTTAGCCAGTAAGGTTTTGGTACTATCTGTTTTTATTTGGGCAGAATCTGTTTTCACTTTTGTACTGTCGGCTGGTTTTTTATCTTCTTTTTTGGGCTTTACTGTCCATGGCTTTAATCCAAAAAATACAGAACCCATATCATCACTAAGCCGAAGGGCCGAACCATTATAGATGCGCATATCTTTAGGGAAAGAAGACAGTTCTGTTGGGTTAAACATTTTCAAAACCGGAGATTGATAAATATTGGTATAACTGCATACAATGGCATTCTCTTCTTCATAACCTTCTTTCTTAAATGTTTTGAAGAAGGATAAACCATCACCTTCTTTCTGCCAGTTAAGTTTTGAGAATTTCAAAGTATCACTGGCCACCACTTGTAAAGTATAGGTATTCAGGTTGAATAATTCAACCGAGTTACCCGCCACATTCGCTGATTCTACTATATAAGAGAGATAGTCACTTTTTTTGTTAAAGGCATACTCAGTTACATTGCCGATAGTATGTGTGGTATTATCACTCATATTCTTAACCAGCAAAACACTGCCTTTGTCCTTATTTTCTTTAGGCGCATTAAGATAAACAGCCAAAAATTTTCCGTTTCGTGAAAACCCAAACCGCGGAGTATTTGGTGGTGTCATTGCAATATTTTGAATGATATCTTTCTGGCCTGTCTCTAAATTCAGTACCCCCATTTTATAGTCTATAGGTTTGCTTTGGTCACGCAGTTTTTCTGCCTCTTTAAAAGGAAGGCCAATCCGGTATGCGAGCCATTTATTATCTTTTGAAAATTCAGGTTGGGAAGCAAATTCTAATTTATAAACCTTATCAGAATTCCGGTTCATTACATACATAGTATCATTGTCTTCCTGAACTACTATTTGATAAGCTACCCATTGACCGTTTGGAGAGAGGTCGCTGGCACCGATTGACTGCCATTTACCATAATCTTCCGTTGTCAGATTTTTCTTCTGTTGTGCATTGATTGCAGTGGCGCAAAGAAATAAGCATGATAACACATAAAATGTTCTTTGTAACATATCAGTTAGTTTGTAACAAGATATGGAAAAACTGATTATTTAACGAGCACGAGGAACTTTTGGTGATGGATATATCTGATAACCAATTCTTTAATTATTATAAAAAAGAGTTATTCACATTTAGATGCCTGTAGGTAAAGGCTATTGCAAATACCAACTCCTCTTTCTATTTTGTCAGGTCATATTTTATTTACCCTCAAAACGATTGCTATGAACACACAAAAATTTCTTGTCTCCGGTATTATCGGAGGAATTGTTGCATTCTTCTCAGGTTTTCTGATCTATGGTTTATTGCTGATGGATTTTTTTACTAAAAATGCTGGAACTGCAACCGGTACTATGAAGGCCCAGGCAGATTTTGTTTGGTGGGCGTTGGTTGCAGGGTCTATCTGCCAGGGATTATTAATGTCCTACATTTTTAACAAATGGGCTAACATCCATTCATTGGGGGCGGGGGCAACTGCCGGCGCTGTTATCAGCTTTTTTGTAACAGCAGGATTTGACCTGACGATGTTTGCTACCAGTAACTTATCAACCTTAACCGGATCTTGTGTTGATATTATCGCAGGAACGGTGATGGGTGCAATTGTAGGAGGTGCTGTTGGAATGGCAAATGGAATGGGAAGTAAGAAGACAGTGTAACATCAGGTCTGTAATATATTAAAAGAGCGGCCTCTGCGCCGCTCTTTTAATATATACTGTATGGATACTTGCTCAGAAAAAATAAGAGATGTTTATTTTACCACCCGCTGCCATGTTTGCAGCAATTGTGTACCCGCTGCTGTTGCACCGGAAAGTCTTACTTCATTATTTGTAATAACCGTAAGCGTGGCCGCTTTATAAACAATAGAACTGTTACAACTGTTGACTAAATTACTTATGGTAAAACTGCCATTGCTGGCTGTAATACTTTTCCATAAAACATCATTCGCCCTCACGCAATAGGTATTATTTTGAAGGGTAGTTATGGTTCCATCACCTGCAATAGGGTAAACAGTGATCGTTGTTCCCACCAGTGCATTATTATCACTACTTGATTGCATTTGCCAATTCCCGTTTAAAGAAAAAACGCCGCCCGTTGTGTTTGTTGGCAGTCCTTTCAATACATCACAGCCGGTAAGGATAAACAGTGTTAAGCAGGTTGCAACAAAGCTGATATATATTTTTTTCATATTATTTTTTTTAACTGATTGGATAAGGTGTTGGCAAGAAGTATCAGGTTTCTTTGTCCTTGGTATTTTTGATGAGGCTGATACCGGCAACGAAAAATATAGCTCCCAGTACGCCAAACATAATGATGGCTTTAATGTTCCTTTCTCCATTACCGTTATTCATAAAAGTAGCACCTGCATAAATCAGTCCTACTATACCAAGGATGGAGAGAATGATACCCAATATTCTTTTTTCCATAAATAGTTTTTATTTATGCATAGGTACCTGCCTTTTTTATGTAAACTGTTACAGGATTTTAGTATTCAGTTGCATAATTCACAGGTAGAAACCTGTTTGCAGAAAATAACTAACGGTTGGCCTCGCTTACCCAGTGAAACTCTTTGTCTGCTAATTGAAAATGCCGCCTGCTTTTTTTGAGGACCACATATAAGGAATCAGTTTTACGGGTTCCCCAAAGTGTTAAGGTATTACTGTCGGGCATTGTATAATGAAACGAAAACATAGCAGCCGTATCAGAAGCGAATTTTTTAAACACGATGGTTTTATGGGTACTGTCTGGAATGAAAGTAAAATAACCACGCCTGTATCGTTGCCTGAAAGCGGTATCAGTAGAACCCACACTGGCCGAGCCGCCTTTTTCAAAAATGATGTCCCTCCAACGTATCGTATCGGTAATCAAAGCGGGAATGGTATCCTTATTTACTGCAAAAACGCTCACATCGTATATACCAGAATTGATCGGCCTGGTATTGGACTCTTTTAATAGTGATTTATACCAGCCCCTTGTGGTATAAAATGGCATAACAACAAATATTGCGATAAACGCCAGTTTCAAAACTATCCGGGTTATGCGCATCCATTTTTTTGGGAAAAGAAATATGATGTATCGTATTGGCATTCACCGAACGGTTGAATATAAAGAAGTCAACCAATCGCTTACAATCATTATACAACAGGTAACAGCAATAAATAACAAGGTGGATAGAAAATATTTTTACCGGGATATCATAACACAAATTCAAGACCATTACATTGGTAAATACGGCCAATGCTACACATAAACCCAGGGTAATGGTTTTACGGTTGAGCAATAATATACCGGCCAGTATTTCCATGGCTCCCGAGAACATTTCGTAGGGTGTGGAATAACCAATAAAAAGCCATGAGAAACGCATAGGTAAAAAATCGCCCAATGGCGTAGCTAACTGGCTCTGGTTGGGGAAGGGCATTTGCAAAGTATACCATTTATTAATACCATATCCCAAACACATCATAATGAGAAAATACCGAACAAAAGTGCAGAGCCAGTAATTGGCCTGTAAATAGCTTTTGCGTTTTCGATCAAGCAGGCTCCATACCAGGCAACCTGCCAGGGCAAGTAAAAGATAGGTGAACACCATTTCCCAATTGAATGAGGTATCACCGCTGCCGTTGTTTACAATTGTTGTTGCCGGAAAATGAAACCAATATTTATTGAATAACGTTACTGTCCATTCAATGGCTTTTTGGTAATAGGTTGTGAGGTAACGAAGCCCGGGAATCGTATTATCTAACCATGTCCAGGGCGTAATATTAAGCAGGAAATAGATGCAAAAAAACCGAAAAACTGTTTTTGCAGTACCGTCCAGTTAGCGGATGCCGGTTGGGTTGTTTGTGTCATCATAATAGCTTTGGTATAATGAATATAATGTATATTATTTTGTTTAACTTTTTACTAAAATTTTACATGATTTATAGATTTCCGCTGCAACTTTATAAATAATCTTATCTTTCGAAATATGCAAGCGAAAAAAGACTTCATTCATGCCACGTATTCAGAGCCTCACAGGATCAGGACTAAGGAAATATTGAAAGAGTTCCCGGGTATGCGTAAGTTGATTGGTAAGAACCCCCTAACCATATTTGCCATTGTGGCTTTGGTTGCTTTTCAGTTTTTTTTGTGTTGGTTATTAGCTGATCAATCGTGGTGGCTGGTTGTGGGGGCCGCGTATATATTAGGTGCGTTTGCCGATCACGCGCTGTTTGTTATGATACATGAATGTGCTCACCGGTTGATTTTTAAATCTCATAATGCCAATCGGTTAGCGGGTATTTTTGCCAATATCCCTTTAATATTTCCAAGTTCTGTTTCTTTTGAAACCTATCATATCAAACACCATTCATTTCAGGGTGTGCATGAGCTGGACGGTGACCTGCCCAATTACTGGGAAGCAAAACTGATTAATAATTTTTTTATCGGGAAAGTAATATGGTTGTTATTCTATCCTTTTTTCCAGCTATTCCGTTTCTCAAGAATGAAGGAGATACAACCTTTTAATAAATGGGTAGGACTGAACTGGCTG
>JAYTOS010000363.1:0-8509 GCA_043747705.1 Bacteroidota bacterium | reverse complement strand
CTAAGTAAAGTTAAAAATCAAAAGTAAAAGTCAAAAACGATTTTTTTTGACTTTTACTTTTTATACAATCACCTATAACAACCCTATCATGAAACACAGCATTCTTAGTTTATCATTTATTCTAGCGCTAAGTAGTTTATGCATCACTACCCAGGCGCAAAGCGGTTACCATGTTACCAAAACTTTTCATATAGCCAGCGCCGGAGGGTGGGACTATCCCGCATCTGACCCCAGCTCCAATAAGTTGTATTTGTCGCATGGTTCACAGGTAAATATCATTGACAAAACAACAGGTGACTCATTAGGCTATATACCTAATACAACCGGTGTGCATGGTATTGCTTTTGCCACTTCTTTTGGTAAAGGATATACCAGTAATGGCCGCCTGAATAATGTTACCGTATTCGATCTGAAAACCCATGCAGTGCTGGGCCAGGTTGCCACAGGCACTAACCCGGACTGGATACTGTATGATGCCTTCTCAAAAAAAATAATTACCAGTAACCATAGTGCAGGCAGCCTTACCGTTATTGATCCGTCTACCGACATGGTAGTAGCCACCATCATTGTTCCCGGCAAACTGGAAACAGTGGTAAGCGATGATGCCGGTAAGCTCTTCGTAAATGTGGAAGACAAAAGTGAGATCGTAGTTGTGGATATTATGAAGAATGTAGTAACCGCACACTGGCCCCTTGCACCGGGCGATGGCCCTACTGGTTTAGCCATTGATGTGAAAACCAAAAGACTTTTTGCCGCCTGTGATAAATTATTAGTTGTAATGGATGCCACTAATGGAAAAGTTGTTACACAATTGCCTACCGGCGACGGATGCGATGGAGATGTATTCGATCCCGGTACGAAATTGATCTTTACGTCCAATGGTGAAGGCACAGTGACTATCATTAAAGAAGTTTCTGCCAATGAATTCAAATTGCTCGAGAACCTGCCCACCAAAAGAGGTGCACGTACCATTACGATAGATGAAAAAACACACAAAGTATTTTTACCTACAGCCGATTATGAGCCCGTAGCCAGCGATGCACCTAAAAATGCGAGGCCAAAAATGATACCCGGGTCTTTCCAGATATTGGTGTTGGAAAAATAGTTGGTTATGCTGATCGTTCAAAAAAAGGGCCTTTAATGGGGCCCTTTTTCTATTAACCCCTGCATATACTATTCTTCAAATTTCCTCCAGAATCAGCAAATAGTTTCGCCGCTTAAACTACCGTAGATGCGCTTCCGGAAACTTGTAACTATTTCTTTTTTTGTCTTAATAAGTCTACCTGTTTTTGCACAAGAAGTCAGAACATCACTGGTAGGTATGATTGTTGACAAAGATTCCAAAACTCCTGTTGAATTCGCGAATATTGAATTACTAAAAGCATCAGACAGTTCCGTTATCACGGGAACGGTTACTGATGAAAAAGGAAAATTCACCATTGACCAGTTAAAAGCAGGCAGTTATTTACTTCGCTACAGTTTTATCGGGTATGAAAAAACAGTGATGCCAGTTACGGTTACAGGGAAATCAAGGATGAATCTTGGAACGATAGAAATCATACTTCTGTCAAAATCCATCAATAATGTAACGGTTACCGCAACAAAATCTTTATTGAACACATCTATTGACCGAAAATCGTATGATGTTACCAAAGATATTATGGCGCAAAGCGGTACCGCAAGTGATGTGCTGAAAAATATCCCTTCGGTAGAAGTTGACCTGGAAGGGAATGTAAGTCTTAGGGGTTCAGGAGATGTGATGATCCTTATTAATGGCAGGACTTCCCCGTTACTGGGCAAGTTGAATAAAGCAGAAGTTTTACAACAGTTTCCCGCCAATACTATTGAACGAATAGAAGTGATTACCAACCCCTCAGCCAGGTATAAACCCGATGGTACTTCTGGTATTATTAATATTGTTTTGAAAAAAAGTGTAAAAGGCGGCTGGAACGGTTCTGTTACCGCCAATACCGGTAACCGCGAAAGGTATAACACCAACGCAACGCTGAATTACAAGCCCGGCAAACTGAACATTTTCGGCAATTACGGTATACGGCAGGATAGCCGCCTGCGCACCAACGAAATTAACCGCGAATACCTGGATGCAACAACACATACAACCAGTGGCTATTATACTGAACAGGGAAATTCCTTAGCCCGGCCACTCACTCATCTGGCAACTATTGGCGCAACTTATACGCCCAACAAAACCAACAGCTTCGGCATTTCGGGTAATTATTCTAACCGGGAGCAGGTTAAGAATGATGTGAATACCAAATCTTTCTTCAATAAGAACCATGCCGTTACCAGCAACTTCACCAGGTTACGCTATGATCCTGAAACCGAAAAAGAAAAAGATGCCACCGCTTTCTGGGAGCATAACTTTCCGGGTGAGGATCATACTTTGCGCGTAGAATTTAATGTGGCGGCATCGAGAGAACTGGAGGATAATCACTACCAGAATGCATACCGTTTCCCGGGCACCAATTCCACTTTCGATAATACAAGGATCGGCCAGGATGGCAACCAGCAACAGCTAACCATTGATTATTCAAATACCCTGTCAGAAAGTTCAAAACTGGAAGCGGGTTATTCCGGATCTTTTAATCAGCAGGATTTTAATTTTTACGGAGAGTTTTATGATATAGCCTCGGCTAAATTTATTGTAGATAAAGTAAAAACAAACCGGTTCTTATTCAACCAGACAATACATGCATTGTATGGAACCTATCAAAAAAGTTATGAGAAATTCAGTTATTCCCTCGGTTTACGGTTGGAAGAAAGCATTATAAAAGGTAACCAGGTAACTAAGGATACGTTTATCAATAATGATTACCTGAAATTATATCCTACCCTTCACCTGGCTTATCAACTTAAGAACGGGCAACTGCAATTAAATTACAGCCGCCGGGTTCACAGGCCCGAAGGCGATGATATCAATCCCTTTCCCGAATACCAGGATCCTTATAATGTTCGTGCAGGTAATACAAAACTGTTACCGGAGATCATTCATTCAGTAGAATTTGGTTATAAATGGCAGGATAAAAAATTTTCTTTTGTGCCCAGCCTTTATTACCGCTATAAACAAAACGGTTTTACACAGGTAACGGTTCCTGTAAACGATAGCGTGCTCTTAACCACGCAGCAAAACCTTTCCAATGATCAGTCGGCGGGACTTGAATTAATTTTTTCTGCCAAAGCAGGAAAATTCTTTTCATCCAACCTGAGTACCAATTTCTTTTATAACCAGATTAATGCCACCAACCTGGGTTATTTTGATAACAAGACCATTATTTCTTTCAGTACCAATTTCAACAGCACATTTACAGTTACTCCTACTACCATGCTGCAGGTAAGCGCTAATTACCGGTCGGCCCGGCTTACCCCGCAGGGGAAAAACTATCCATCATTCGTATTGAATATGGGTATACGCCAGGATATGTTTAAAAAGAAAGTGTCTGTTATACTTGCCGCTTCTGATATATTACGCACACTCCAACAGAAATCTGAATTGAATGCAACTTATTTAAAGCAGACAAGTATCGCGAGAAGGGATGCGCAGATCGTATACCTCGGAATCAGTTACCGCTTTGGTAAGCTTATTAAAAAAGCAGAAGAGAAAATGCAGTTCGATAATGCGCAATAAATAATTATGAATTTTTATACTTGCATCAGTCGTCGGAATTTTCGTTTTATGCCAGTTGCATAAAAGACCTTACTTCTTCGTTCAAATCCTCAGCCAGGCACATGCGAAAATGGTGATTGAACTGCTGGGAACCGGGTACCTGGGCAATCTTGTGAAAACAAAGATTATCGGGGTAAGGCTTCTTAAATGGGAATACGATATCCATAAAATCTTTCCCCAGCCGCGTGATATAAACCATTCGTGTTTTTGCTGCAAAAGCAATCATGGTTTTGGTGGGATGAACCGTTACTTTACCTATTTTCCGGTATTGTTTTGTAAAATGACGGAACAGTGAAACGGTGTGTTCGGTTTTACCTTGCAGAAAATCAAAGAGAGTCTTCTCCCCGCAGGAATGTACCTGATTGGTTTTTACAAATTCACAGTTACATAATGAGCATGTCCACATAATAGCTTATAAATAATATTTCAGTGTAAAGATTATCCATTCTGCGGTTGACTGCCGAAAAATTTTTATGTTATAGAGATTGTCTGTAATTTATGCCTTCAACAGAAGTATATGGCATCTATATTTTGGAAAAATACCCTTTCCCCTATAAAAAAAATACAGATTTTCTGTGTCTATATTACCTGTTTCATCTTGACAGGAAAACTTACCGCGCAATCTACTGCCGGTATCACGGGGCAGCAGGATACTTCCTATACCAATTATAGTGCCTACCAAAGTACCAGGAAAACCCATCCTGCCATTAAACCGGTTACCGAATTAAAAACTGCGGCTGTTGCAGAAGAAAGGAATATTCATTATACAACTATTGCTAAGCGAAAATTATTGATAGATGCTTTTTATCCTAAGGCAAAAAGTAAACATAAAAACACAGCCATTATCATTATCCATGGAGGTGGGTGGCGTTCCGGTAACCGCACACAACATTATCCGTTGGCACAAAAACTGGCCGAGCTCGGTTATGCGTGTTTTACGCCGGAATACCGGCTTTCGACCGAAGCACTTTTTCCGGCGGCGGTATATGACTTAAAAGAAGCAGTGAGGTGGGTACGCAAAAACGCCGTTACTTATAATATTGATACTTCGCGGGTTGTGACCATGGGATTTTCTGCGGGTGGTGAACTGGCCGCTTTTATGGGTGTTACGGGTAATATGCCTTTGTTTGAAGGAACGAATGCCGCTGCAGCGATAGCTACAAATATTAATGCGGTGGTGGATATGGATGGCATCCTATCTTTTGTTCATCCCGAATCGGGTGAAGGGGATGACAGTAAAAGAACCTCTGCAGCAACTTACTGGTTTGGCTATCCGAGAAAAGACCATGAGAAAATCTGGGAAGCTGCCTCTTCGTTAAGCTATGTGGGCAGCAGTACGCCTCCTACCCTTTTCATCAACAGTTCGGTAGACCGCATGCATGCAGGTCGTGAAGATTATATTAAAGCCTTACAACAATACCATATTTATACAGAAGTACACAGCTTCGAGGGTGCCCCGCATGTTTTCTGCTTATTTGATCCATGGTTTGAGCCTACAATGAAATACATTGATGGGTTTCTGAAGAAAGTTTTTAGCAAATAAAATATAATCGTAGTATGCAAAGCAGTAATACGTTTGCCGAACAGCTTTTTATCAAACAAAACAAAGGCTTTTTTGTATTTACTATTGTACAATTGCACTGCATTAGCATCACCGGTTGTACGAACGGATATTTCTTTCTCAAAAACAATTCAGATGGAGCAGAAAATATTTTTATCGGCCACATGGGAATATTTAGCTATGCTTAATTACGAAGTGGATCCGGCGATACTGCTACCTCATTTACCACCCTATACCGCAATCGATTTTTTTAATGGACAAGCATTCGTAAGTATCGTAGGTTTTTTATTTAATAATACAAAAGTACTGGGCATTAAATGGCCCTGCCATACCCATTTTGAAGAGGTGAATCTTCGATACTATATCAAACATTTTGATGGTAACGAGTGGAAGCGCGGAGTTGGGTTTGTATCTGAAATTGTGCCAAAGCCCATGATCGCCTATATGGCCAATATGCTGTACAATGAGCATTACAGCACGGCTAAAATGTCGCATAGTATTAAAGAAGAGAATAATCAGCTAACAGCTAAATACAACTGGAAAAACAGTAAACAATCCTGGAACATGATTAGTATTCAAGCAAGTAATACATTACAAAATATTAATCCCGGCAGTGAAGAAGAATTTATTTTTGAACACTATTTTGGTTATAATAAGTTGAACAATCACACTACTATTGAATATTCGATAGCCCATCCACGTTGGCAGGTATATCCTGTTACCGATTTTTTTCTTCAGGCAGATATTAAAAACCTATACGGCTCTCCATTTGTTCCCTTTATTGAAGGAATACAACCACACTCCGTTTTTTTGGCAAAGGGCTCCGATATAATTGTTCGTAAACCGGTGAAGATAAGGGGATAATGAAAATTAAAACATACATCCTTTAAAATAAATACCCGTCAAGCAAAGGCGTAAAACACCATCAGTATTTAACAACCTTTCCATCTTTCATCACCCAATTCACATCCTGCAGTGCTTCAATATTTTTAGTGGGATCTTTTTTTATCGCGATGATATCTGCAAAAGTACCTGGTTTGATCTCTCCAATCTTACCTTCCTGACCCAGTAATTCGGCTGCCGTAATGGTAGCGGTTTGTATGGCTTGTATGGGTGTAAGTCCCCATTCAACAAAATAGCTAAAGTCTTTTGCCTGCGACAGGTTCCAGTCGTATCCGCCAATATCTGTTCCGTAGGCCAGCTTCACACCCATCTTTATTGCCTTCTTAAAAATATCAGTGATTGTTTGCTGAAAATATAAATTAATAGGGCTTCCCAATCTGGCCCTGCCTTCGGCCACAAATGCATTTACAAATAATGTGGGGCACCAGAATATTCCTTTGCTTGCCATTAGCTGCATACATTCCTCATCCATACCGCTTCCGTGTTCAATAGTTCTGGCACCGGCATTGATGGCGGCGATAATGCCATCGCGTGTCATGGCGTGCGCTGCTAATTTTTTTCTACTGCGAATGGTTTCATCCCCAATAGCATTGATTTCTTCGGTGGTAAAGTTTGGAATAGAGCGGTAAGACCCATTCTCTAACTTATAATAACCCCGGTCGGCATAGATCTTTATCCAATCCGCACCCTGTTCAATTTGCTGGCGAACAGCTTTCCTGCCCTCATCTGCTCCTGTAATCTCCTGCAATCCTTTGGGCATTTTCAGGTCCCATGCATATTCGCCCGCCTTGATAGGATAGTGACCCGTTGTATTAATGGCCAGTGTAGATACAAACATGCGCGGCCCGGCAATGATTCCATTATTAATTGCTTTTTTAAGATCCACATCCGCAAAACCCGCGCCTTCGGTACCCAGGTCGCGAATAGTGGTAAAACCGTTTTGCAAAGCTTTTGCTGCACTCTTTGTAGCAAGTATGGTTCTGTATGGTACAGATGATTTCAAAAGTTGTACGTCATAGTCTTCAGATGTTATATCACCCTGTAATAATACATGTGTGTGACAATCGATTAATCCGGGTAAAACAAAATAATCTGACAGGTCAATAATGCTGTCGGCAGCGGGTTGGGAGCTTGTTACTGAAACGACCATGTTATCTTTTATGAGGATATTCTGTTTCTCAACTACCAGTCCTTTTTTTGTATCGAGTATTTTCCCGCATTTGATAAGGATTGTTTTTTGTGCCATGGAGTGGATTGAAAAAAGGCAGAGGATAACAAAAAGCGAGCGTTGCATAAACAGTGGTTTGGGTGATTTATCAAATGTATAAAGATTATAATAAAAAACCGCTTTTTGTCGCATTCACATACGTTGCTTATACAAAAAAGTATTTGGGAAAAGGGTTCCCCGGTTCACAATCCCGGAAATAGAAAAACCCTCATCATCTGCCATTCAACAACCAACTGCTGAAAGATGATAAGGGTTTACGAGGTATAACTCTGTGCTTAACGTTACTGTTTGTATTCTCTGCAGTAAAAAGCTGTTTTATTCGGCTTCTATCCAAACAGGCTATGTATTTCACCGCAGAGTGAGTTTAATATTTAAAATTTCCTTTGAAGTTTTTCTTGAATTCAATAAAATCCGGAATAGACACATTGGCCACATACCCATTACCGGGATGGAAGTGGATGTATTCCTGGTGATAATCTTCTGCAGTATAAAACTGCGTAAAAGGCACTACCTGGGTAACAATCTTCTGCTTATACTTTCCGGAAGCCTGCAATTTTTTTATCTCAGCCTGTATCACCTGTTTTTCTGTTTCGTTGCGGTAGAAAGCAGCGGAGCGGTATTGGGTCCCTTGGTCGTGCCCCTGCCTGTTCAGTTCGGTGGGGTCCATACTGGCAAAGAATGCTGCTACCAATGTTTCGTAAGAAATTTTAGCGGGATCATAATATACCTGTACGGTTTCTGCATGTCCCGTTTTACCCATGCAAACAGTTTCGTAATCAGGATGCTTATCGCTTCCACCGGAATAACCGGAAACAGCATCCCTTACACCTACTAAACTCTGAAAAACGATTTCTGCATGCCAGAAACAACCTTCTGCGAATGTGGCTACTGCTTCATTAGTCGATGGTTTTTGTTTTTCGGGCAATGGGATTTTTATAGACTGCGATTGTACGCAGGAAGAAAAAAGAAAGATACCAGCAAGAGCGGTTATTACAAATTTCATTTGAATTGGGTTTTAAGTGAAGTATTTCTTTCAATAAGAGACTAACAGAAGAAAAAGAGAAAAAAATAATACTCTTTTCTTCTGTTCTCCTTTTATCAAAATCTTACCAATTAATTTTTAGAAGCCGTT
>JAYTOS010000362.1:0-2051 GCA_043747705.1 Bacteroidota bacterium | reverse complement strand
GTTACCTGCGATGAATAATAAAATCCGTTAAACAGTAATACGAGATAAACCTGCTCTGTTTTGAAACCGATCAGCAGGTAAGAGAGTAATAAATAGCCGGTGGTAACCGCTGCCATCAACAGCAACTGCTTAGGCGCGAAAAGAGAATGGTTTGCAGTTGAGGCTTTCATATCATATCAGGGTTTGAACCTTTCTACGATTTCTTTACCGGTGGCGGGATCGGTTCCTTTCATTTCCATATATACAATATTGGGTGCCCAGAATGAGCCCCCATCTACCTTTAAAAAAATCCTGTTTAATAAAGCCTGCTTTTGATTAATGGTCGCATATACATGGTACCTGTTATCCTTGGAGGAATGCATCAACAGAAGGTTCTGCTTTTTATAAGATACAAAATGCATATTATACGTACCGTTAGGCTGCGGCTGTGTTTTAATACCATAGGCAAATACCCGCTGTATATAATTAAGTTCTTTGCGCACCCCACCTTCGGTAAAGCGTAGCCAGAAAACATGTATGGGAGACTCTTCATTTAATTTACCATTGCTATCGAAGTTTAATTCGCAAACGATGGTATTGGTATTTGATGTGCGCTGCAGGTAAAACAGTTGGTTAGGGTTACCATTCGGCACCGGAAAAGTATCCTGTGGGTCTACAGATGCTGTTGAAACGGACGCAGATTTTTGCACAGATTTAGGAGCCTGTGTTTTATTGGTAAAAGCTACCCCGGTTAATACGATTATACCAATACCCATAAAGACTTTATGTGTGCCGGATGAGGAAGAGGTTTTTATTTCGTCACGCTTATCCAATGTTTTTTTTGCGCCTAATAACCTTTTAATAGCGGTGATATTGGTAAGCACTGCCATAAAAGCAATAGGTATGGTGAAAATAGACATGGTTTCGAGTATATGAAAGGAAACACCCGGCAAATACCATTTGTAATCACCCCCGATATAATGGGCAGTAACACCGCAGATCATGGCAGTAACGCCAATGGTAACTATTCTTTCAGGCCTTTGCATTAAGCCGTCTTTACATTCAATACCCAATCCTTCTGCCCTTGCCCGTGTATAGCTTACCATCATAGAACCGATCAGCGCGATGAAAGCAAACAGGGAACTTAAAAAATAATGGTGGGCCACCAGGTAATAACAGATACCCAGAAACATGATCAGTTCACTATATCTGTCCAATACAGAATCGTATAAAGCACCGAAAGAAGAACTCATATTACCCAGTCGTGCCACTTGCCCGTCAAGCATATCAAACAAGCCTGCGAATAAAATGAGGCAACCCGCCCATCCTACATAAGAGAGGTCGCCGCGGTTACCCTCTTCTGCACCAACCACAAAAATTACGGCTACACCTATATTCAGAATAAAACCAATAGTAGTAACCGCATTCGGAGTGAGCCCAAGTTTAATGAGTAGTTTAACAAAAGGGTCTATTACTGTATAGATACCTTTTTGTAATCTTATTCTGAGTGGGGCTCTTTCCATTAACAGTATTCTTTTCTCTTTTCGGTAACAAAATAACTAAAAATCAAATTTAAACCTTGCCCGCACACCTAAACTGGCCACATATGGGTTGTCAAGATAGTTAAACCTTTTAACCAGGTCAATACGTATCAGTTTGAAAATATTGGTAATACCCACGCTTCCTTCTATATATGGCTTTTTATCTAAAGAGAAGGTAGTGGGAGCCCCTTCAAAAGTGGGGTATTTAATTAATGACGGGTCTTTTACCGGATTATTTTCATCCCTTACGCCACCCCATAATGCTTTTAAGGAAACCACTTCACGCAGCTTTAATTTTTTCAACAATGGTACCCGGTTAAAGAATAAGCCGTTGAAGTGATGGTCTAAATTTATACCCGCGTAATGGTCGCTCACAAACTCCTGGAAATTCATCAGGTTATAAGAATTTAACTGGTAAGCATAAGTCTGGTTGGCCCGGTGAATAGTCATTAAAGGGTAAGGCAATTTGCCGAAAATGTACCCGCTTTCCAATACAATATCAGTATACCCTAATTGCGATAAATAAGCCCG
>JAYTOS010000361.1:0-2373 GCA_043747705.1 Bacteroidota bacterium | reverse complement strand
AAGTTAAATTATCATCTTAATAAAAACCCCTAATTTGGTATAGTTATCCATTTAAAAACACCCTCCGGAAAACTGTAAAGTAAAACACGTACAACACCTTGTGTAAAGTAAAACCCGTACGATACCACATGTAAGGTATTTTCAGGAGGAGTCAGTCTATAGTATTTTCTTTCCATGGAGTATGGACTATCAACCATGGATGGTGAGTTTTCCTACCTTTACACTATGGAAAGAATAGCCAGGATCAAAGAGTTTCTACAAACTAACCCAAAAGACAATTTCCTACGCCATGCGTTAGCATTGGAGTATATAAAAATGGATAAGAATGCTTTGGCAAGGGAGCTGTTTGAAGCCATTCTCACAGATTCGCCTGATTATGTGGGATCCTATTATCATTTGGCCAAACTGCTTGAAAAAATGGAAGAAACCGCGTTGGCTATTCAGTGGTACGAGAAGGGGATGGTAGTGGCTAAAAATGCCGGAGATAATCATTCGTATAATGAATTGCAGGCTGCGTATGAGGACCTGACATATTAAGTTAAAAGTCAAAATAAAAATTCAAAATCCGTTTTTGATTTTTGAATTTTTACTTTTGACTTACAGAAACGATTGCAACATGACCCCAACTACCCGCAAGTATGATCCTATCGCTTACAAAACGCCTACTGGAACCCAACTCAATTGCAAGGGCTGGATACAGGAAGCCGCTTTGCGGATGTTGCTTAATAACCTCGATCCCGAAGTAGCTGAGAGGCCCGACGAGCTGATCGTTTATGGCGGCCGGGGAAAAGCGGCGCGCAATTTTGAAAGCCTCGACCTCATCATCAAAGCATTAAAAGAACTGGAGAATGATGAAACCCTTTTAATACAAAGCGGCAAACCGGTAGGTATGCTGAAAACACATATGGATGCGCCACGGGTGCTGATTTCCAATTCTCAACTTGTTCCCAAATGGGCCACCTGGGAGCATTTTACAGAACTGGAAAAAAAAGGATTGATGATGTATGGGCAAATGACAGCAGGCAGCTGGATCTATATAGGCTCGCAGGGAATTGTGCAGGGTACGTATGAAACTTTTGCAGCTGTTGCTGATAAACATTTTGGCGGCTCATTAAAAGGAACATTGAGTGTAACAGCAGGATTGGGTGGAATGGGTGGTGCACAACCTTTATCGGTAACGATGTGCGATGGGGTTTGTTTAATTGCAGAAGTAGAAGAATGGCGGATTGATAAACGTTTGGAAACAAAATACCTGGATGTAAAATGTACGGATATTGATGCAGCTATTGACCGTGCAATAGCTGCGAAAGCCAATAAAGAAGCACTTAGTATTGGTGTGTTATGCAACGCCATTCATTTATTACAAAGGCTGATTGAAAGAAACATTTCCATTGATGTACTTACCGACCAGACATCGGCCCACGACCCATTAATTGGTTATGTGCCGCATACATTATCCAATGCAGAAGCCAATAGACTGCGCGAACAAAACCCGGCACAATATATTGAACTGAGTTACGACAGTATGAAACTGCACGTTGAATTAATGCTCGCATTACAAAAAAGCGGTACCATTACTTTTGATTATGGAAATAATTTGCGGGCAAGGGCGCAGGAGCGTGGATTAACAAATGCATTTGATTTCCCCGGATTTGTGCCGGCGTATATCCGCCCGTTATTTTGTGAAGGCAAGGGTCCGTTCCGATGGGCGGCATTAAGTGGGGATCCGGCAGATATTGCCGTTACCGATGATGTAATCATCAAACTCTTTCCGGAAAATAAAAATATGCAACGATGGATGAAAATGGCCAGGGAAAGAATTGCTTTCCAGGGATTGCCGGCACGCATTTGCTGGTTGGGACAGGGTGAAAGGGAAAAAGCCGGACAGGCATTTAATGAACTGGTTCGTACAGGAAAAGTAAAAGCACCCATCGTAATTGGACGCGACCATTTGGATACCGGTTCAGTTGCCTCACCCAACCGTGAAACAGAAGCCATGTTAGACGGCTCTGATGCAGTTGCCGATTGGCCGGTATTGAATGCATTGGTAAACACAGCTGGTGGTGCCAGTTGGGTAAGCCTACACCATGGCGGCGGAGTGGGAATGGGCTACAGTATTCATGCGGGAATGGTAATTGTGGCAGACGGAACAGATGAGGCAGCTCTGCGACTTAGCCGTGTATTACGAAACGATCCCGGCATGGGTGTTATACGACATGCCGATGCCGGATATGATGTGGCGTTGGATACATTACGGAAGCATGGGTTGTCTATTGCGGAAAGGCTGAAGTGATTGATTATGTTGAATGTTGAATTTTAGATGTTGAATGAAGGGTTTTGAATTTGCAGGATAGCTATATGTTTTTAAAATAA
>JAYTOS010000360.1:0-3893 GCA_043747705.1 Bacteroidota bacterium | reverse complement strand
GCCAAACTGGCTATTGGCTATTCGCTTGATGAATTAAAAAACCAGATTACCAAAACCACTTCCGCCTATTTTGAACCCGCATTGGATTACGTAATTGTAAAAGTGCCCCGCTGGAATTTTGATAAGTTCAAAGGCGCCAATGATACCCTCGGACTACAAATGAAAAGCGTAGGTGAAGTAATGGCCATAGGCAGAAGTTTTACCGAAGCAATACAGAAAGCCTGCCAGAGTTTGGAGAACGAAGCCATCGGCCTCGGCTATTATGGCAAAAGCCTGATGAAAAGCGAAGAACTGGTTGAATATATAAAGACACCAAAATGGGACCGCATCTTCCGTATTAAAGATGCATTGATGCAGGGTTCAACTGTAAAGTCTATTTCACAGGCAACCGGCATCGACCGCTGGTTTATTTACCAGGTGCAGATTATCTGTGATATGGAAAAAGACATGGCGCAATATTCTTTAGATACCCTACCTGTTGACCTCCTCAAAGAAGCCAAGAAAAATGGTTTCGGCGATGCACAGATAGCACGCATATTACATGGCGATTGTACAGATGAAGAAGTATATCAAAAAAGGAAGGCTTTAGGCATTACCCGCGTTTACAAAATGGTGGATACATGCAGTGCCGAGTTTGAGGCGAAGACACCTTATTTCTACAGCACTTTCGAAGGATAACTCATTCCCCGCCCCTTCTTTGCTGCGCAAAGAAGGGGCGATTTTTTCCTTCCTTCCCCTCTTTGCGCAGCAGAGAGGGGTGACAAGCGAAGCGATGTCGGGGTGAGTAAAAACTATTTCACTCCATAAACCTTCACCTTCAAATTCCGCATCTGCAAGCGCATAGGCAAAACCTGGGTATAAAAAGAAAGATCAAAAAACAGGTTCCTGTATTTCTTATAATCACTTAACGTGAACATATCGTTAGTAGAAACCGTGTTCCATTTTTTTTCTATGTAATCGCCTTTGGCTATCTGCACAATGTTGTGATGTGTCCAGAACAGAAAATTCCTTCCCTGGTGTGTTGTATCTACCATGGCCAGTCTGAACGAGGGCTGGTCCTCACCGGTCGTTAGTAAATTTATATCGGCTGAAAGTTCTATATACAGGTACTTATAATTTTTAGGGATACTGATCTCTGGCATGATGCTCGTATCTGAGCTTTTTGTAAAGATGGTTTGCGTAGCAGGGTTTCCATAATCCAAGAGTAGTTCCCTTTCACCGGTAACAATTGATTTAGTAACCGGATAAATTTTATTGTTATCACATACATAAGAGTTGATGAGTTTGAAATTGTTCAGCAACCTCGTCATATGCGTTTTAATAGAATCATTCACTACTTTTTCTTCCAGCAGATCCGGCGTTAGTTTGTATAGCTGGTCGCCGGATAAATAATAGTCTTTATACAGGTAATCGGTCATCTCCCGGCTCCATTCCATAAAGGGCATCGATTGTATGCTTCTGAACGCCGCGCTGGTATCCATTACATCGGCCAGCCAGTGAACTTCTTTCGGGTTATTGATTAGTGCCGGATAATTATTCATCACTAAAGACGTAATGGTGGGTGCAAGGTTATTATGCGAGTTTACCGAATAAAATTTCTTAGGCACCTTCAGCAGAGGCGAATACACAATCAGCGGAACATGGTAATCATCAATACCACAAGTAGATGGGAAAGAACCGATATGGTGATCACCGGTAATAAAAAAGATGGTATTTTTATAATCGGGGCGTTTGGCATATTTGGTAAAAAAATCTTTGATACAATCATCTGCAAACATGTAAGTAACCAATACCTGTTTACTTTCTTTCAGTGTTCTTTTTACTTTTGATGCATTGGGTATGGATTTCATTTTTTTGTCGAATAGTTTTTCATACTGGTGTTGCTGCGAAAATAAATACGGCATGTGAGTGGTAGCCGTATGATAAATATTCAGATAAGGTGTTTGATTAAGCGAATCCATCACTTCAAAACTGCGGTTAAACAGTGCATCATCAGGGTAACCCATTGACCATCCTTCTGAACCTATACCCATTTCTTTATATTTAGATCCGTACTTCGAAAGGATCAGGTCTGTGCCCTGCAACCGCATATAACCACCCATATTATCAAAGTCGGGATTAAATCCGATTAAGAATTTTGTATGATACCCGTTTGAGCGTAAAATTTTAATCAGAGAAAGATGGTCCGGCATTACATTAATTACAGAAAACCCACGTTTACCATAAGGCAATGAACCGGTGATAGCAGGATGCGCCGCAAAAGTGCCCGGGGCGGTGCTCAGAAAATTATCCCAGGTGAGGCTTTTTTTGGAAAGCGAATCCAGGAAAGGCGTGAAGCTTCCGGCATACGCTTTATCCCCACTAAAATCCCGTGACAACCCTTCCACTACCAGGATAACAATATTGGGTGGGGTTGTTTTATCGAGGTTAAAAAAACTTCCCAGCACATCTTTGCTCTTGTTCTCATGCATCAATGGATATTCTTTGCTGGTAAAAGCAAAGGGCTGATTTTTTTGGTAGAAATCAATTTCTTCAGCCAGTTGTTCAGGACTTAGTTGGCCCGCATCGAATTTATTTTTATTGCTGAAATAGGTATAGTTATCTGCTACCCAAAAAATGAATTTATTGGTGGTAAAATAGTAAGCTTTCTTTTGTGCAAACCAGCTTTGCGGCGGATCTGCATATCGGATACATACTACAGCCAGTATTGAACAAATACCCCAGGCAGCCAATTGGCGGGAACTGAAAACAATTTTCCTGCCTATGTTCTGATTAAGTATAAAATACAAGAAAATATATAAGGCAAACGGCAGGTATAATAATACGCCGCTGGTCATCATCTGTTTGGCTGTTAGCCAGGATTCTTTGAGGCTGCGGGTAAAAATTTCATGGTCGAAGGGCGTATTGCGTTCAGAAAAAACAACCAGTAACGACAGGTACATTATAATAACCAGCACATTCAGCACATGAAAAACAACCCTGGCGGCTTTTTTGTTGATAAGGCTGACCAGGAACAAAGGCAGTAAAAAAATAACACCATACAATAAACAGGCCCAAAAATCATACAACCATCCCGCCAGTTCAAAATAAAAAGCATGGCTGACGAACGATTTTGAGGCCACCAGGAAATACTCATAAAACCTGATTGTACAAACCGTTATGGCCAGCGCGAGAATGGTTTTGATATATCCCTGTAAGAAGGCTGCAGACTTGATACGCATTAGCAATCGGTAATTGCGCGAATTTACCTTTTAAACGTATGTAATATTAAAAATTGTTTGGTGCAATACAATGGCATACGAATAGTACTGATACAGCCAATTATCGCTGATTTTCTTTTTGAGCACAACGCAATCCGTATCGATCCGTTTAATCTGTATCATCCGTGTGCCATTCCTTTTCTATCCTGAAGGAAAAAGAAAATACGTGTATAGCAAATCTCTTTAACTTTTTAATTATTTTTATTCATTCAAAATCATAACCACAGTATTACCTTGCCTGTTCTGCGGTATCATGCCGGGTAACCTTATTATGCCTTATCAACAGCAAATTTTTGAAACAGTTAACAAAACCCGCTGGCAGCGTTTTAAATGGGCATTCAGGGTATTGTTGTTTTTGGGTGCATTGGCAATTGGGGTTACCATTATTGCCCTTAAGAATATGAATAGTAACGAACCGGAGATCTCACTGGTAAATAAGGCGATCAAAAAGGTTTTGACAAAAGGTGTACCCGCTTACCGTGAAAGTAAAATAGGAAAAGAATACCGGGGCTTCAGAAAAGCGATAGATGCCCGTTGGGAAAAGGAAAAATGGCGGCGAGACACTGTGCTGGACCTCTCAAACTCCCCCCTTTTCGGCGACAGTGTTGGCATCAGGGCGGCTTTTTATGTGCC
>JAYTOS010000359.1:0-1505 GCA_043747705.1 Bacteroidota bacterium | reverse complement strand
TTATTTTACTGGGTGTAGGCGGTGCCAAACTGATTGATGAACTCGGTTTTAATCCGGATGTCTATCACCTGAATGAAGCACATGGCATTTCTGCTGCTTTTTACCTGCTGAATAAATTCAAGAGTCTTGAAAAAGTAAAAGAACACCTGGTATTCACCACGCACACGCCGGAAGAAGCAGGTAATGAAAAGCACGACATCTATCTCTGCCATAAAATGAGTTATTTCTGCGGCCTGAGTGTTGACGAGGTTCGAAAACTCACCGGTATAAAAGACGACCAGTTCAATCATTCCTTAGCGGCACTTCGTTTCGCCCGAAAAGCAAATGGCGTTTCGGCATTACATGGTGATGTTAGTCGGGCTATGTGGAAGAATTATGAAGGTATCTGCCCCATCACTTCTATTACCAATGCGCAAAACTGGCGTTACTGGTCTGATAAACAAATGTATCGGGCCATGGAAGAGGGAAACGATACGGCATTTGATGACAGAAAAAAATATTTAAAGAAAAGGGCATTTGAAATTGTTGCTGACCAGACAGGAAAAATATTTAATCCGAATGTGCTGACCATTGTTTGGGCCCGCCGGTTTGCCGGTTACAAACGTGCGGATATGCTGACCTACGATATGGAGCGTTTTGAAAAAATGCTGAGCAGCACCAAATACCCCGTGCAGATTATCTGGGCAGGTAAACCCTATCCTGCTGATTATCCGGCCATCTCACAATTTAATAATCTGGTTCATTTAAGCAAGAAATATAGTAATGTGGCTGTATTGATCGGTCATGAACTGGCACTCAGCAAACGCATTAAGCAGGCATCAGATGTTTGGCTTAATAATCCACGCGTGCCACGTGAAGCATCGGGTACCAGCGGCATGACGGCTGCCATGAACGGAGCGGTAAACTTTTCAACCGATGATGGATGGATACCCGAATTTGTGAACCATGGCAATAATGGTTTTGTGGTACCCAAAGCAGATTATGCAAACATGACGGTTCATGAGCAGGATGAATACGATTTGAATAAAGCGTATGAAATACTGGAGCAACAGATCCTTCCTATTTACTACGATAATTTTGATACCTGGAGACAGATACAAAAGAATGGTATGCGAGATGTGCGTTTCCAGTTTGATAGTAACCGCATGGCGGATGAATATTATGAGATCATGTATAAGTAACCACTGATTATGTAATGATTTCATTGATTTAGCTATGATTTTTATAAGCCTTTGCGATGCAAGGGGTTATTTTTTAACCAAAACAGGAGATAAATAATAAGGTTTTAGATTTCTGGATAATTAAAGGAAACGGATTAGCAGCCTTTACAAGAACTTAAAATCTGTTCAAACAGAAATAACCTTTTGCTGCTAACTTTGTTATTATTTAAAACAGATAGTATGGGTAATAAAATTGCCGTAGCGATAACAGGTGCCAGTGGATCAGTGTACGCAAAAGTATTACTGGATAAACTTGTTTTACTGAAAGATCAATATGAAGAACTG
>JAYTOS010000358.1:0-1631 GCA_043747705.1 Bacteroidota bacterium | reverse complement strand
GCCGATGTATCGGGAAAATGAACACCGATATCACCCAGGCAGGCAGCACCTAATAAAGCATCACATATGGCATGCAACAATACGTCTGCATCACTATGTCCTAATGCGCCTTTTTCATGCGGTATCTTAATCCCGCCAATAAACAGGTCGCGCCCTTCTACCAATTGATGAAAGTCTATGCCGTAGCCGATGCGTATGCTCATAGTGAACTGAATTAAAAATCAACCCATTCTCCTCTCTTCTCCTCACCCCGGCATCGCTTCGTTTGCCACCCCTCTCCACTGTGTGGAGAGGGGGAATACAAAAGATCTCCCCCTCTCCATACAATGGAGAGGGCCGGGGGTGAGGTTATTCTCCCGCTAAATTGAAAACAATCCCAAACCGCAATGTATTCGACAGAGGATTCCTCGTTACACCACTACCCGATGGTACCAGGTAAGAAAAATTGATATTGATATTATCTAAATTAAACCCTGCACCCAGTGAAAAGAATTTACGGTTACCCCTATTTTTATTTTCATAAAAATAGCCGGCCCTTACAAAGAACTGCTCATTGTAGCTATACTCCGCTCCCAGCGAAGCCTGCAATGAATTTAATTGATTGGTACCATCACTGAAAGATTTCATCCAGCTCGATACAACACTGGTACTCCTGTACTGGGCCAGTTTTGCAGAGTCAGCTGAAAAATTGCCGGTAGCAGATGGTGCCGATGGCACCAATAGTTTATTGATATCCAACCCAAAGGTTATTTTATTACTTTCATTAATCGTTTTTGCATAAGAAACTCCCAGGCCAAGGTTAGCCGGTATATAATCTTTATTACGCGAATCATTGGTATAGCCAATCTTACTGCCGAGGTTAGACAATACTATGCCCCAGTTTAAACCCTCCCCCTCAGCATTTACGCCATGATAGAAAAGTGATACATCGCCGGCAACAGCATTACCTGCTTTGTATACCACGCCCGTTCCCACATCGCCTACAACCAACCTTGAATTGATATAGCGTAAAGCAACTCCAATACTCATTTTCTCATTCAATATTCTTGAATAACCCGCATCTATCGAGAACTCACTTGGCTTAACTGTATTTAACACATTGCCTGAATAATCGGTTAACTGGATATTTCCAAGGCTGAAATAACGGAGCGAGGTAGAGATCGCCTGTTGGTCGTCTAATTTATAATAAGCGGCAAGGCTCGCCAGGTAAACATCATTCAAACCAAGGTCTTTTAACCAGGGTGTATAGTTTACCGCTATTGCCGATCTTTTCTTGGCAAAAGGCACTTTAGCCAGGTTCCAGAAAGGCGCATTGGCATCGGGAGAAGTGGCAATGGCCAGATCGCCCATCCCACCCGCCCTTGCATCCGGCGATATACGAAGGAAAGGAACAGCCGTTGAAACAATATTGATTGAATCGGCTTGTGCCCGGGCCGAACCGGTTATAAAAAGAACAGCAGCAACCCCGGTAAATATGTTTTTTGCGATCGGACTCATCAAAATAATGATTTGATTAAAAAAATGATAAAAAATTAAGAGCATTAAATTATCAAAACCGCTTGCCGGAAAGGAAAAGATTGTGCGAAAACCTTCTGTATTCTTAACGGTACAATAACCTTTTCCGGCAGATT
>JAYTOS010000357.1:0-4905 GCA_043747705.1 Bacteroidota bacterium | reverse complement strand
CCACGAAAGAAGCTGCGTATTTAAAAGCTTTGCAGGAAATCACAACACAATATGGCTCTACTCCGTCTGCCTCGCAGGCCTGGTACCTGCTGGCGAGGCAGGATGCCAATAAAGCCAGTGGTTACACGCCATTTGGCGATACTACAAACCGGTATGGGTATGTAAAAGCAAAACAGATCATAAACAAAGCTTTATCGCTCTCAAAGGAATCCAATAATGGAACTATCAACATGCAAAATCTTTTACAGGAGATTGCCCGCAAAGAATTACGCACAGAAATTGAAAAAGCAAATATTCCCGGTAAGCCTTTCCGGGCATTGGTAAGCTATAGGAATGTGGATACTTTATATGGAAGGATCTTTCGTGTTGATAATAATGAAAATATAAATGACCAGGAATGGAAAAATGATTATTGGAAAACTGCATCCGGATTAAAGCCCTATAAAACATTTATACAGGTGCTCCCACCTGTTAACGATCACCAATTGCACCATACCGAAATTAAAATTGATGGCTTAGCTGTTGGTGGATATACCATCCTCTGTTCTAATAACCCTTCGTTCAATGACAGCCTGGATAAATTAAGTATACAGTCCTTTGCGGTATCCAATATCAGTTATATCAAAAACAAAAATGATTTTTTTGTAGTTAACAGGGATAACGGAAAACCTATGGCAGATGTAAAAGTAACCATCCTGAAAAAACAATACATTAACCGTTTAAACAGATACATAAATGATACGGTAGGCATCAGAATAACAAACAAGAATGGCTATTTTAATTTTACACCTATTAACGGGTATGGGGATTTTATGTATTCATTCACTTTACTAAATGATAGATTTAATTCCAGGCAGGCCGATTACATTTATCAGGACAATAGCGATGAGTCTGTAGACGCAACCGACTTGATTGCAGGCAGGTTTGAAAATAATAATAACAAGGTATTCTTTTTTACAGACAGGGCCATCTATCGCCCGGGGCAAACTGTTTTCTTTAAAGGTATTGCCATCACCAAAGATTACAAGACAAAATTCAGTAGACTTATCTCCAATAAAGATTCTGCCTGGGTTTACCTGAATAATGTAAACGGGAAGAAAATTGATTCGGCAAAATTTTCTTTGAATGATTACGGTTCATTCAGCGGAAAATTTACATTACCGCAAAATGGACTGACCGGTAATTTCAGTATTTCTGTAACACGTTATAACCAGTCCAGTACTTATTTCTCTGTTGAAGAATATAAACGCCCAACATTTAATGTATCTTTTGAAAAAGCAAAAGGGGCATATCGTCTAAATGATTCAGTTACCATTACTGGTTTAGCCAAAGCTTATGCAGGTAATAATATTGATGGGGCTAAAGTGGTTTATACTGTTACCCGTAATACCCGCTATCGCGAACCATGGTTATGGAGAAGGCCCAACCCATCATCGGGCAACCGTGAGATCAGTCACGGCGAGATTAGTACCGATGCGGAAGGTAAATTCTCAATTTCATTCAAAGCATTGGCAGATGATATGGCTGACCGCGGCGGTAATCCCTTATTCGATTTTTCCATTACAGCCGATGTAACTGATATCAATGGCGAAACACGCAGCAGTAATACACAGCTTACCGTGGGTTATACTTCGTTATTACTAAATATCAGCGCACCTTCATTAACTGAGGTCGACAGTTTCAAAGTAATTACAATCACCAATACGAACCTGAGCAATGAAAAAGAACCCGCGATAGTACATGTTAAAATCTATTCTTTACAAACACCCAACCACCCTATTCGAAAACGCTACTGGACAAGGCCCGACCAGTTTGTGATGAACAGGCAGGAATTTACCAGCTATTTTCCTTCTGATGAATATGAAGAAGAAACCAATTACCTCACATGGACCGTAGGCGAATTGGTAATGGAAGGAACAGTAGATACCAACATAAAAGAGTTGTTAGCCATTTCGCCGCGTTTACTGAAACCAGGTTATTACCGGATAGAAGCTGTAACGAAAGATAAATATGGTGATGAAGTGAAAGCCACTCAGTACACACAGTTATTCAGTTCTGCGAACAACCAATTAGCCGTACCTGCCTATCAATTTAATTATACGATCAAAGGATTGGCAGAACCGGGCCAAACCGCATCATTCATCAGCGCAAGTATGGCCGATCATTTGTTTGTGATCAGGAAAACAGATAAGCCCCGAAATAAAGCGGGCAGTTATTCTTTTATTGAACGCAACAAAGGATTTGAGACAATAAATTACACACCTGATGAAGCCGACCGCGGTGGCGTGAATATCAGCGAAGCATTTGTGTATGATAACAGGGTGTATTCAAATCAATACTATATAACCGTACCATGGAACAATAAGGTATTAAAAGTGAACTATGCCAGCTACCGGAATAAAACCGAACCGGGTAGCAATGAAAAATGGACGGTAACCGTTCAAAGCGATAAGAATGAGAAGGTAGCGGCAGAATTATTAACGGGTATGTACGATGCATCACTTGACCAATTCAGGCAACAGAACTGGAATGCACCCAATATTTGGGAAACAAATTATTCCCGAAATGATTTTAGTGGCATATCAAATTTTAGTGGCCAGGGCTCAAGGGAAAACTATATCCCTCAACCGAATCTCCAGCAGTTGTATGTTGTACATGATCATTTAGCCATGAATGGCTCTGAATTATGGGACCAGGATCTGACAAGGTGGTATAATAATTCTACTATCTATCTTTCAGTTGCATTAAAACAATCATTAGACGCTTTGGAAGAAGTAGTCGTTACAGGTAATGGTGCATCGAATAGAAAAGACCTCGCAGGTGGAGCAGTCAATGTAAGAGGAAACGCCTCAATGAATCAAACTATGCTGAAAGATGAGACAGCTAAATTGACTACCTCAAAGATGTATACCAACGCAGAACTTAGCCTGTCTGCCAGCAAAAATGAGAATGGAAATGACAATATAAATACAGGCATCCGAAAAAACTTCAATGAAACCGCTTTCTTCTTCCCGCAACTTTATGCAGATACATCGGGCAGGTACAACTTCAGTTTTATTATGCCCGAAGCACTTACGCAATGGAAATGGATGAGTGTGGCACATACAAAAGATCTAGCTTTTGGCAGCTACAGCACAAATATCATCACCCAAAAAACACTGATGGTTCAACCCAATGCACCGAGGTTTATGCGGGAAGGTGATAACATGGAATTAAGCGGAAAAATTGTGAACCTCGGTGATAAAGAACTTACCGGCCAGGTAACCCTGGAACTAATAGATGCCACTACCAACACTTCTGTTGACGGATGGTTTCAGAATGTGTTTCCTTTGCAATACTTCACGGTGGAGGCAGGTAAAAGTTCGGCAATCAAATTCCCTATACAGATCCCGTTCAGTTTTAACCGCCCGCTAACCTGGCGCATTGTTGCTAAATCCGGCAACTTCAGCGATGGAGAAGAAAATACTTTACCCGTTCTCACCAACCGCACACTCGTTACAGAAAGCCTGCCGCTTTTCTTGCAAACCGATACAACGCAGACATTCAAATTTGATAAACTGCTAAACAATACCAGTGAAACACTTACTCATGAAGGGTTAACGGTTGAATATACGTCGAACCCCGTATGGTATGCAGTTCAGGCTTTGCCCTATCTGATGGAATACCCATATGAATGTGCCGAACAAACTTTTAACCGTTTTTATGCCAATACACTGGCTTCTTTCATTGTAAACAAACATCCCAGAATTAAACAGGTATTTGAACAATGGAAAGCCGATACTTCTTCATTAAAAAGTAACCTGCAAAAAAATGAAGAACTCAAACAGTTACTATTACAGGAAACCCCATGGGTATTACAAGCAGAAAGCGAGGAACAACAAAAAAAGAATATCGCTTTATTATTCGATCTCGTAAAACTAAGCAGCCACACAGATGCGCTGATAGAAAAAATAAGGCAACTGCAATTACCTGATGGCAGTTTCAGTTGGTTCAAAGGAGGGTATTCAGACAGGTATATGACCAATTATATTCTAACGGGTATAGGCAAACTCAAACGGCTGGGGGCATTAACACCTGATGTGGCTTTACGTATACGGACTATTCTTGTTGGCGCATTAAAATATGCTGACAGTAAAATCGCAGAAGATTATAACTGGCTGATTAAAAATAAGGTCGACCTAACGAAGCAACAGCTATCCACTTCTCATATTGATTACCTGTATATGCGAAGTTTTTTTGGTGATGTGGCTCAACAGTCACCAGATGCATACGCCTATTTTTACAAACAGGGCAAAGAGTTCTGGGTAAAACAGAACAGTTTTTATAAAGCTGAATTAGGATTGATTTATTATCGTAACAAAGAAGAGAAATTTGCCGCCGGCACCATCCTTCCTGCTTTGTTGGAAAATACAGTTACCGATTCGAAACAGGGAATGTACTGGAAATCATCTTACACAGGTTTCTGGTATCAATCACCCATTGAACACCAAAGCATGATGATCGCCTTTATGAGTGAGTTAAATCTTGGTGAACCGAATACTTCAATGACAAAAAATATCAATGCCATGAAAACATGGTTACTGCTTAATAAACAAACCAATAACTGGAAAACAACCATAGCAACCGCCGATGCCTGTTATGCCTTATTGTTAAACGGAACAGATTGGTTAGGTTCTGATAAAAAAGTTACCATCCGGTTAGGTAATTACGCCATCAACAGCAGCAACGAAAAAACAGAAGCGGGTACCGGTTATTTCAAAAAAAGAATTGACGGAAAACAAGTCAGGCCGGAAATGGGGAACATCCTTGTAACAACCCATTCTACAATATCTCCAATACCCGATTTAAAAATCCTTCAGTCACCATCATGGGGAAGTGTGTACTGGCAATACTTTGAAGACCTTG
>JAYTOS010000356.1:0-3712 GCA_043747705.1 Bacteroidota bacterium | reverse complement strand
ACCGCCAATGGTGAATAATTATATTTTCAATTCCTACTCCCCATTCACGATCCCCTCATCTCTCCCACTTCATCAACGAAGCCAATACTGTAGTACCGAAACCTAAAAAGGCGATTAGGGTAAATGACCAGCGAAGGCTGAATGCCTGGGCAATAAAACCAATCATGGGGGGGCCAAGTAAAAATCCGAGGAAGCCAATAGTCGAAACAGCCGCCAGTGCTACACCAGGCGATAGGGTCTTTGATCTTCCTGCCGCACTATACACAAGCGGTATAACAGATGATACACCGAAGCCAACCAATAAGAAACCAATAGTAGCAGGAATGATAAAAGGGAACAGAACCGCTATTAATAAACCTGTAGTAATTACCATGCCGCTTCCCTGTAAAACCCGCTGTTGACCAAAACGCATCACGATCCGGTCGCCCAGAAATCGTCCGCCTGCCATCGTACCCATAAAAGCGGCATATCCCAGCGTTGTTAATTCTTTGGGTACAGCAACTACTTTTTGAAAATACACACCGCTCCAGTCGAACATAGTTCCTTCGCACACCATGCAGCTGAAGGCGATTAATCCCAGTTTTAATAAAGCACTATCCGGGCGGGCAAAAATGGGTTGGTTGGGATGTACCGCATCTTTTGGCAAAGCAAACCGCTGCACAGAAATTATCAGTAACAAACATCCCCCGCTAATCAAACAGAAATGTAAAAAAGGAGAAATATTTTTTGAGATGAGTAATGTACCGATAGCCGCACCTGTAAAACCTGCCAGGCTCCAGATACCATGAAAAGAAGCCATAATAGAACGGCCATATAACGACTCAACTCCAACAGCCTGTGTATTGATGGAAATGTTACAGAGGTTGCCAAATAATCCGAATACAAACAAAACAGAAATTAATTGGCCAACAGAACCTGCCGTTCCAATAACGATAAGGATAAGGGGATAGCAGGTGGCAGCAATAGTTACTATTTTTTTGCTTCCATATTTTGCTACCAGCCAGCCGGCTAAGGGCAAACTAAGCATAGACCCTAACGGCAATGCCAACAGCACGCCACCCAGTGCAGCATCGCTCAGGTGTAACAGGTTTTTGATATCCGGAATCCGGCTTGCCCAACTGGCAAAACTCAATCCGGCAATAAAAAAGAAAGCTGCCACACCCAGCCTGTTGGATTTGGGCGAAACTTGAGCTGTTGTCATGACTGCAAAGATGCTATCAAAATCAGCATTATCCCAGCTTTTCAGGTTGAAATAGCGCAAATCAATCAGCTTGGCGCATTTCGTTTATATTTGCGGGCCGTGAGGAGTAAATCGTTAGACGTGAATTGTGATTTTTTTCTCACGCTTTACGTCTCACGATTCACGAATGACCGTTCGCCTTCACGATAACAAGCAATCAAAAAAGAAATCAAAAATCATATGTACCGTTCGCACACCTGTGGAGAATTAACTATTAGTGCCGTAAACAAAGAAGTAATCCTTGCCGGTTGGGTTCAGACCGTTAGGAAATTCGGTGCCATCACTTTTGTGGACCTTCGCGACAGGTATGGTATTACTCAATTACTATTTGGTGAAGAATTAAATGGTTTACTGGATGCCAATCCATTGGGCAGGGAGTTTGTTTTGCAGGCGACAGGAAAAGTATCTGAACGCAGCAGTAAGAATGCTAATATAGCTACGGGGGATATTGAAATAGCTGTGAAGTCATTCAAAATTTTAAATAAATCCGCGATACCGCCATTCACTATACAGGATGATACAGATGGAGGAGATGATATCAGGATGAAATACCGTTTTCTTGATCTGCGCAGAAATGCAGTGAAAAAAAATTTAGAACTACGGTATGCAGTAAACAGATCCGCAAGAAATTACCTGCATGAGAATCATTTCATGGACATAGAAACACCGTTCCTTATCAAATCAACACCCGAAGGAGCAAGAGATTTCGTTGTTCCATCAAGGATGAACCCGGGACAATTTTATGCACTTCCGCAATCACCACAAACTTTTAAGCAATTATTGATGGTCAGCGGCTATGACCGTTACTACCAGATTGTAAAATGTTTCAGGGATGAGGACCTGCGCGCCGACAGGCAGCCGGAATTTACCCAGATAGATTGTGAGATGGCATTTGTAGAACAGGAAGACATCCTCAATATGTTTGAAAGCCTGATCAAACGTATATTCAAGGATGTAAAGAATATTGACTACACTGAACAGGTAGAACGCATTAGTTGGGAAGAAGCGATGTGGAAATTTGGTAACGATAAACCGGATATCCGTTTTGGCATGAAGCTGGGCAATCTGAAATTTCCTTTACATACATTTCCGGACAAGATCGCACACCTGCAAAGCACTTTGATCGGTGCGGGTAGTTGTGGCTTTAGTGTATTTGATAATGCGGAAACGGTTGTAGCCATTGCCGTACCGGGATGCAGTGAATACACCCGCAAACAAATAGATGAATTAACCGATTGGGTGAAACGCCCACAGATTGGTATGCTGGGTATGATTTACATCAAATGCAATACTGATGGCACTTACAAAAGCAGCGTAGATAAATTTTTTACGGAAGACAAATTAAAATCTATTGCCGATGCGGCTGATGCGCAAGCCGGCGATTTAGTATTGGTATTAGCCGGACGCGAAGAGAGGACCCGCAAAGCGGCAAGCGAACTACGCTTGGAAATGGGTAAGCGTTTGGGTTACCGCAAAGAAAATGAATTTAAATTATTATGGGTATTGGATTTCCCGCTGTTTGAATATGCAGAAGATGATAACCGTTGGGTAGCCCGTCACCACCCTTTCACTTCGCCCAAGCCAGATCATATTGAAGTGATGATCAACAACAATCCTTTGATTGACAATGCAGATAAATACCTGGAACATCCCTATTCCAATATCAAGGCGAATGCGTATGATATGGTGTTAAATGGAAATGAGATTGGTGGTGGTTCTATCCGCATTTATCAAAGAGAATTACAGGAAAAAATGTTTGCCGCGCTGGGAATGAGTGATGAAGAAGCTTTGCATAAATTCGGTTTCTTACTCGGTGCCTTCGAATACGGTGCCCCACCGCATGGCGGTATTGCTTTTGGGTTTGACCGTTTGTGTTCTATCCTCGGCGGCAGTGAAAGTATCCGCGATTTTATTGCGTTCCCAAAAAACAACAGTGGACGGGATGTGATGCTGGATGCACCAAGCACAATTGATAATAAGCAGTTTGAGGAGTTGCAGATTAAGCTGAATTTAAAGGCATAATGATTGATATGTAAAGCCGCATATTTTCAAACTAATTTGACTTAAATCTGTAGGTATGCGGTTTTTCAACTTTTTATAACAAAAACCGCTATAAACTTCATACAAGTTATTAGAAAGTATTATTCGCATTATATTTTATCGCAGCCTGAATGCAGCAGGATAATCATTCCTTATTTTTTCATTAGCGGAAATACTCGCCGAACGCCAGGCCCGTGTAAGTAAAATGAAAACCGGGAATGCAAATAGTGCCACTCTATATATTTCGAGAGGGAGGATTATATCTTGCAGAAAAAGAAGCGAGAAAATCAGATAGATTAAGCTGGGTAAAAGAAAGAAAAACTGCATACGTTTTGAGAGTGTAAAATAAACTGTGTCAAGAGTTAAGTAATTAACTTTAAAACACAGACAATGGAAAACAACAATCCCAACGGCCTCGATTACGAGGTAATG
>JAYTOS010000355.1:0-1227 GCA_043747705.1 Bacteroidota bacterium | reverse complement strand
AAGGAACTTTATTCCCTTTGATGGTAACCTCGTGTTCGCTGGTAATGGTTGACTCGGGATTGAAGGGAATATTATACGCTGCATTTTTTGCATCAGAAGTACCTGATGGAGAGGCCGTACTAACGCTGTTGGTAACTGTTATGCCTCCGCCTGCTGCATTAGAACGTTGTCCTTGTGCGGGTTGCGCCGTTAAGCCAGCAGCAATGGCAATAGCCATACAAGTAAGATAAATTTTTTTCATAGGGTTGAGAATAGTTTTGGTACTATAGCCGTTAGTTTTTCATCGAGCTAAAAGATGAATTTAATTGAAACTTATGAAGAAGCCATATTACGAACAAAATAGGGGGCGAATGACTATAGTTGTTAGTTAAATAAACTGTTAGGGTTAGATGTGCTATTTATAACAGCAAAAAATATGCGGCAGATTCGCAGATGATTATTTCATCTGCGAATCTGCCGCATATAATACAGCGTTGTGCGGAACAAAGGGTAGTCTTACCGGCCCTATTTTGCTTTGCGGATATAAATATTACCGCTCATGTTCTTCATCATCAATTCGGGGCCGCCGCCATTAATCTTACCATATACCCAGTTTTCTACATTTATCCGGTACATGCCGTTCTGGTTGGTACGGTTAGATTTGGGCTGGGTTTTATCTGCATCAATATCAAAATCGGTAAACATTTCTCCCATATCGGATTTTAATTTTACGTTAGCTTTAAATGTGGCCGGGAAAGTAACATCCAGGTTACCATTCAGCGTAGAAAAAGCCATGGCTGCCTTTGCATCTATACTTTTAAAAGTAACGGTTATCGCACCGTTTACTGTATTGGCTACTGCAGAACCGGATATATTGTTGAGATGGATAGGCCCATTTGTGTTGCTTACTTCCAGTTCACCACTTACATTGCTTACTGTTATATCGCCATTATTTATGGTAGATAGTTTAAGGGTTGCTTCAGACTGCGGAACTTTAATGGTTACATTAACCGGCATTCTCCAGGAGTTGGAATTTACCGTAATGCGGTTATTTTTTTCTTCCGCGCTGATGTCTAATCCGTTACCTGCCGTAATGCGTTTCATTCCTGCTGAATTATCCCTTGCTTCAGCCCTGTCTCTTTTCTTCTCTGTTTCGGCCACGGCATCAATTACCACATCTTTTCCTTCATAGGCAATTATTTTGATGGACCCGTTAATTAAACCCACATTCAGCTTATAAGGTTTACC
>JAYTOS010000354.1:0-3027 GCA_043747705.1 Bacteroidota bacterium | reverse complement strand
AAAAGCGAGGAAAAATAAAAAGAAGCGTTTCATAGATTTGGTTTCAATAGTGGACAATAAATATTTGAATTCGTTTAATGTCTGATGCATGATTTCGGTAAAAAAACCATTCTATCCGGTAAAAACATTATTTCTTAATTTTCAATTGTGTTACAAAGCAGTCACCCCTCCGCATTCACCAAAAGATTATTCAAAAACAAAGGCAGTTCCTTTGGATTGATACTGATCTTACTCAGTATGCTGCTTGCCCTTTCCTGTTATTTTATTTCTCCCGACCCCTCGCCCAATGCCAACCGGATGATTCCTGAAATTGGAAGTAAGAAACCGGGCTTTACTATTTTCCTTTTACGTATCAAACGGGATCGATTGATAAGAAGGGCCGGTTTTTTTGAACGCTTGTTAAACGGAACTGAAGAGGTATATCAGTACGTTCCCATCAGTACTTATACTACAATGAACAACAGTATTATCTTTCAAAAATTTGTAGATGAAGGCATAGTAGAAAGAAAATCAATTCATATTTCATTGGCACCTGACCCACCCGTTATACAAACAACTTATTACCTGGGTACTGATAAATTTGGAAGAGATATTCTCAGCCGCCTCATTATTGGTGTTCGCGTAAGTTTAAGTGTTGGATTGATTGCCGTAGTCATTTCATTAACCATTGGTATTTTATTAGGGGCCATTGCCGGTTATTTCCGAGGATGGGCCGATGAGCTGATCATGTGGTTCATCAATGTAATCTGGAGCATCCCTACGCTATTATTGGTTTTTGCCATTACATTGGCATTAGGGAAAGGTTTCTGGCAGGTATTTATTGCCGTGGGATTAACGATGTGGGTAAATGTGGCAAGATTAGTAAGGGGCCAGGTATTGGCCGTGCGTGAACTGGAATATATAGAAGCCACAAAAGCATTGGGTTATTCGGATATGCGGGCCATTTTCCGGCATATCCTTCCCAATATCCTTGGGCCGGTAATGGTAATCGCTGCCAGTAATTTTGCATCCGCTATCATAATCGAAGCGGGGTTAAGTTTTCTGGGTGTTGGCGTTCAACCTCCACAACCCAGTTGGGGCCTGATGATCAAAGAGAATTATAATTTCATCATTACACATAATCCCATGCTTGCACTTGCACCCGGTATTGCCATCATGTTACTGGTACTGGCATTTAACCTGGTAGGGAACGGATTGAGGGATGCCTTGAATGTGCGCGGGAAAATTTAGCGAATACTGAATATTGAACAGGGAATTTTGAATGTTGAAGTAAAATAATATCTCTGCATCCAAAATCAATATTCCTCGACCGCCATTGTTGGTCTCTGACTATAGATGTTCGGAAGATACTCACGCAAAGACGCTAAGAAAGAAAATAAGACGCCAGGCATATCTTTGCGACTTTACCTCTTACACGCCTTTGCGTGAAAAAATAATCTTCCGAATGCCTACAGTCGCTGACCAACCATTTTTACCTCAATATTGAACGTATAAAATATTCAATATCCAGCTATTTCATACTCTTGTAAGCATCCTTTTTTCTTCATGGCTTTTTTCCTCCAGCAGCACAATCATTCCAAGACATAGCCAGAATAAACTTCCGATTTTATCGGTTTCTATCATATCACTCAGGCAATTGATTACGCCGATCATGGTAAGAATAATCCCTACCGTTAAGGCAACTGTTCTGTAAAACCGACTTTGAAATTGATGATACAATTTTTGTACATGTAATAGCATCCCGAAATACAACGCACAAAATAATACCAGGCCAATAATACCCTGCTCCAGGGCAGTGAGTATGAAATAATTGTGTACCGTAGAATGTTCCGGGTTATTGCTTACCCATGTTTCAAAACGGTTAACCGTGTACGGCCGGTAATGTAGATAAAAAGAATTTGGACCGAAGCCCGTTACCGGTTTATCAGCCAGCATCCGTGCGCCTGCTATCCACCGGTAAAACCTTTCGGCGGTGGAAACGTCTTTCATGTCAACCGTAGCTAATATATGCTCACCAAAATCTGTATGAAAAACAGTATGGTCATGATCAGGCGCGAAACGCATATAGTTTTTGTCAGTCACTAACCAGGCAGTAGAAATAATAATACCTGCTACTGCCAGCACAATTAATTTACCCATCATTTTTTTTCTGATCACCCACACTACTGTTATGCCTGCCAGTAAAGCAACCCAGGCACCGCGGGAATAAGAAAAAAGCAGGCCGGCTAATCCTATAAATAATCCATATTGGATCCATTTTTTATGGGGATGCCCTGTAGGTGTTAGCTTCCATACACACCAGCCAACCGGCAATAAACAAACCAGCATGGAAGAATAATTTACATGGTTCCGGAAGAAAGGAGCCAGTGTTTTGTAAATACTTTCAAATGAAAATCCATAAAAAGCATGTCGCGCCAGCGTTTGTATCACTACCAGCAACATGGGTACCAATAAACAGACAGCCATTTTTTGTATTCGCTTTTGCGAGTTGAAAATTACCTGCGGCAATACTACAAATGGAATGATATACCATATTTTAGCTAATACATATTTAACAGATAAAACAGGTTCCACTGCATACACACAGGTAATCAGTATCCATACAAAATAGCTAACCAATACAGCGAATAAAGGATGCGTCAATAAAGAATAAGGAAACCATTTGGGCTGATGAATAAGTTTTACCAACACCATACCCGTTAATGCTATCAAGATCAATTCGTCCGGAAAATCCAGTCCGAGTTGTGGGGTAACAGATAGTTCTGTTGATAAAGGCAATACTATCAATAATAGCCAATATAATTGCTCTGTTTGTGTAACCACATATGCAAAAACCGGCGGAAAAAGTATCCATATAAATGGGAGCAGCAGTAACCATGGTTCCTGCAGTATGATAGCCAGTACAACGGTTATCAAAAAAATAAAAAAAGATACAAGCAGTTTGCGGTGATATGGCCATGCTGCAGTTAACATATCAGGCCATATTTTTTCTATCATTCAGCAGCACCAGCAGGCAACTGAAAATAA
>JAYTOS010000353.1:0-5061 GCA_043747705.1 Bacteroidota bacterium | reverse complement strand
AGGATGAGCTAATAATGTAAAGCAAAAAAAATTCAGTTTAGTGGGTATTGTGTTTTATATTAGATATTTATAGGTATTACCACTACGTTTATGTAGCGAAATGTCTAAGCCCTTTTCTAACTATTTATAGAAACCTCATGCCGATATAATTAGACGTTATTAAGAATGCCCTGCGCCGGACGAAAACAACAAATATTGCCTGTTTTAATATAGCCTATACTAATGCACAATATTTAATGATGGAAGCTTTCCAGTGAAACAATTTGTGTTGGCAGGTTTTATAAAAAAATAAACGGCCATATTGCTATGGCCGTTCGTGTAAACCCTATTTCCACTAGTAAAACAGGTTATTGTATAATAATCGTTGAGATAGTATACCTGCTATTTTTCAGCATTTTTACAAATTCGCAGGGTAGTATTGTTGTGCTTATTCGGCCGCTTATTTTTGAATGGGAGTTGTGAGTAACTTACACTGTTTAACCCATAATTACTCACTACTCACGATTAACATAAGCCTACTCATACTATAATGTCTTATTTATTTCCGCCGCACGTCTTAATAATTCCGGGTCTTTAGAATTTGTACGAAGGGCCGTATGTAAATATTCAGCCGCTTTTTTTGCATCGTTCTGCTTGTAAGCAATCCATGCCAGTTCCTTATTTACATCTATATTGGCCGGCCGCACATTGTATTCTTCCATTGCATATTTTTTGGCTTCTTCCAGCTTGTCCATTTTTATCATCAGCTTGCACATCTCTAATGAAACAGAATGTCCGGATGCGGCATCCTTCTCAAGCATCTTTTTCACTTCCTCGTATTTTGCAGCCGCCTTATCTTTCATACCTTGTTCTGCATATATATCAGCCATTTGTTCATGGAAAGAAAATTCGGGCATGATTGCCGCTGCAGAGTCTAATAATATTAATGCGGTTTTATAATCTTTACGCTTATTCGCAATTTTAGCAAGTCCAGCCATTGCAAATGCATAGCTCGGCCTCGATGCTAATATGGCTTTATATTCTGCTTCTGCTTTTTCGGGTTGATTCGTATTTATATACAGTTGCGCTAATGTATTTCGGCTCCAGCACTGAGGTTCAGAACCGGGTAAGCCTGCTGCTACTGCCAGTTTCATCGCTTCTATTGCACCGGGATAATCACCATATATTTCTCTCAGATAAGAAGCGCGTGAATACGATTCCAGGGAGGGCTTTAATACCTGCATTTTATCTGAATTCGCAATCGCTTCTTCATAATTACCCAGTTCTACATTCGCATCAACAAGGATGCCATACGGATAGGCGTTATCCGGATTTAGCTTCTTTGCTTTTTCCGCAAGTATTTTTCCATCAGCGAATTTATGCTGCGACATTTTTACGGATGCTTTAAAAACCGTGGCTTCAAAACTTTTAGGGTCAATTAATAAAACCCCGTCAAGAATTTTTTCGATAGCCGGATAATAATAAGGGTGCTCCCCGGTTATACGCGCTTCAGTAAGATAAATAGTGGCTATTTGTAACCTTGCTTTTACATCATTCTTGTTTTTGGCAAGCCGTGTATTCAGTTCCGCTATTTTATCTTTGGTTTTGGGCCATTCTGATGCCGATGCGAGCGACCCTGTTCTCTCAAACAAAACGGGTATGGCCAGCGGATCTCCGGTGCTTGCCGTATTAGCGCCACCATCGGTTGTTGACGTGGTGTTCTTACAACCGGCAAATACCAAAATGAATAACAGTAAAAAGGATGATACTGACTTCATAAGTTTTTTTGAAGATAAAGTAACTTTAATAATATTAACCGAAAGCAGTTTTGTCTTTGGGGTAAAAAATAAGGGAAGAACAGCATTTGTTCTCCCCTTATATCCGGCTAAACTGATTTACATGCCTGTTTTAACGATAAGAATCGTTTGTGATTTTTCTGTTCCTGCATACAATCTTGCATAGTAGGTGCCCGCGGCTAAATTATTGGGGGTCCATTGAGAATAATAATCACCTGGATCTTTTGTTCCTTCATTAAGTCCACCCACCATCTTTCCTGTACCATCTACAATCCTGATCGAGAGCTCGCTTGTACGAGTACTGATCTTATAATGGAAGGTTACTGCTTTTTTGAATGGATTAGGGAATGCGGCCAAATCAATAGGATTAGCCGATAGGCCCAAACCCGCTGTTACACTTTTTGGTCCGGCATATTGTGCGCCATTGAACGCTCTCCAGGGAGCCTGTACAAAGGGGAATGCTGTTTTAAATGTGGTATCATTTTTCGTAACTCCGGCATTGAATGATAAAACATTCACTAATTGTGGCGTTACCGGGCTTCCGCTTCCGTTATAATCATCGTACCATAAGCCAATTGCGGCCAGGGCAACACCGCTTACTGCCTGTAATTCGATGGTTGTTACATCATCTTCCAGTCTTCTGCCATTAGGAAAACCATCCATGTTTGGTATAAATTGAAGTGCGGCAGAAGCGTTATATGCAGGATCCGTCAACCCTAATACTGCAGCCTGAACAATACCTAAAGAACTAAATTTCGGATCATTCCGTGGCGTTACCGGTACAGCCATATTCAATCGCAGATAATCGCCCAATGTGGGAAGAAAATTGTTTATAAATGGTTTACCTGCTGCCAAAGGATCCCCATTTTTGCCGGTTGCTAACTGGTAGGGCCTCAGATTGGGAACACCTGTATAAAATATCGGAAGCAAATCCACCGCACGGGGACTTTTATTATCTGGTAAAAGAATCTTTCCAAAAATGGCATCATCTAAAGCGGTACCCGCAACAGCTGGTGATCCTTTTAAAGGATATAAACCTGGCTTACCATTGCGAAAATCAAAACCGCCTAATGAATTTGATTGAATACGCAGCTTGGCTAACCCTGGAACCGCTGTTCCAAACTGTGAATCGTCCATGTACAATGCCAGTTCTGGATTAGAGAAATATTTTGCGAATTGAAGGTCATTGGCAGGAGATGTTGCATTCCACAAATCTTTATCACCAACAGGAATAACAGCCTCATTTGTTAGGGGCATACCTAAACGTGAAACTTGTACCCAGCTACCTGAAAATGAACTTGCACCACCATTATTACTAAGCGTGGTTATAGCCGGTCTGGATGCATTTGCATATACACCAATTACAAATTCGGGGTCCAATATATTGACTGCCTGAGCGGTACCTTTTCCAGCCTTCTGCAAGGTGGTGATAGGCGCCTCAATAACAATTGAATGACAATTAAATTTTGCCAGGCCATCGCGGCCGGGTGTTCTCACCGCACCCAGATCAAAGATACCGCCGAGATCTACAAAGAACGGGTCGTCAATCGGACCACAAAATATTCTTTCGCCGGAAGTGGCGGTAACGATAGAAGCCTGCATCAACGCATCATAGTTAGCGGCACCAAGACCAACCGTTTTATCTTCAATAGAACGCGGGCCTATATTAGGCGGAGCCACAACACCGTTAGGCACAATGGTAGTAAAGGTTGATCCGCCATTGATACTTCTTTCGAGTATGTACGTTGTTTTAATATTTTGTTTCCCTAACCTGATATTAAAAAAAGTTGTCGGGTCTTCATTTACCTGTTTAAACGTAAATCGATAAATGATATCATCGCCGGTAGTTGCGGTATTGTTGTCAACGTGTACTTCGTACCGGATATTTTCTCCGAAAGTGTACCAGTTAGGGCCACCTGCAGGGTGCTCAAACGGTATGTAGTTCGCAATCAGAATAATTTTACTGCTGTCTGCAGGACTTCTGAAAGCATATACATCTGTATTATCGGCAAGCGGGTCATTAGAGATCAATGGTGCTTCGCGATGAGAGGATGCCATTACCGTTGTTTGCGTAAGAACACAACAAACCAAGATGGCCGATATAATATTTATAATTTTTTTCATAACGCTTTAAATTGATTTGTTAGAACCGTGGTTTAATAGTGTAATCAAACCCTCTCCAGGGTGTTTGCACATAGGGGAAAGATGTTTTGAATGTTGTGTCATTTTTTGTTGGTCCCGACGTGAAGCTTATAACATTCACAAGGTTTTGAGTAACCGGTGAGGTAGTACCGCCTGTATAATCGTCGTACCACAAACCAATCGCGGCAAGTGCCACTCCACCTACGGCTTGTAATTCGATAGTTGTTACATCATCTTCCAATCTCCGTCCATTTGGAAAACCATCCATATTGGGTATGAACTGAATGTCTTTCGTTCCGTTATACGCAGGATCTGTTAATCCCAATACAGCGGCCTGTATAATACCAAGGGAACTGAACTTGGGGTCGTTGCGCGGTGTAATTGGCACAGCCATGTTCAACCGTAACATATCGCCAAGTGTTGGCAGGAAATTATTAATGAACGGTTTACCTGCTGCCAGTGGATTTCCACCTTTCCCTGTTGCCAGTTGATAAGGAGCAAGGTTGGGAACGCCTGTGAAGAAAATAGGCAATATATCAACCGCACGTGGGCTTGCATTATCGGGTAATAAAATAGATCCGAATACTGCTTCATCCAACGCGGTACCTTTTACTGCAGCACTGCCTTTTAATGAAAACAATCCTGATTTTCCATTTCTGAAATCATAAATACCTAAGGAACGGCTTTGTATACGAAGTGCATTTAATGAAGGCACCGCACCTCCAAATTGTGAGTCATCCATGTATAACGCCAGTTCAGGATTTGCAAAATATTTTGCAAACTGCAGGTCATTATTACTGTATGGGCTTAATGAGTTCCATTTATCTTTCATTCCCACCGGGATAACCGCTTCATTGGTTAAAGGCATTCCCAGTCGTGACACCTGTATCCAGTTTCCTGAATAACCGGCTGTACCTGTTGTTGAAATCGTTTTAATCTGCTGCCTGCTCGCGCTTGCCCAAACCCCAATTACAAATTCAGGATCGAGTATGTTGGCAGCCTGTGCTACCGTCTTACCATCTTTCTGTAATAAATTAATGGGGATTTTTAAAGCAATGGTATGTACGTTAAACCTGGACAATGCATCTTTAGTAGGATTAACAGAGTTTCCTTCCGGCCTGAAATTTCCGGCATCAAAAGCACC
>JAYTOS010000352.1:0-13717 GCA_043747705.1 Bacteroidota bacterium | reverse complement strand
TGGTCGGTACCTGAGGTTTTTGAAGGTGCTGCATAATGATATACTGAAGTAAACATATCATCAATATTTTCAAGTTGGCTGATAGAAAAATGGTTGCCTTTTTCCAGAATCGTGGCTATATCATCATCACTTCCAAAGGGGGCTAAATTTAGTAGGTAATTAGAACCGGCCTGGATCGTGGTATCAATCGTAAGTAGTTTAATTACTTCACTTTGATGCACTTCTTTCATGCAGGATTGCATGGCAACAACCGATATAAGCAGCAGGGATGAGGTGAGTAAAAATTTTTTCATATTTTTTTCTCTTTATTTATAGATGCAGCCCTTTTGCCAGGCGTTGCCTGATTTGTAAAAAAAATTGGCCATTTTGGAACTATTTGAATGATTCCGGGGCAAAAATAGACATAGGCCAGTTTATTCCATAGGGGAAAAACACCCAATTTATCAGGTGGAAAAACTCGTTTAAGAAGGGGGCTTACCGGAGGGAAGGCATTAATTGATGGAAGTACTCCCGAAAATAAACTGTATGCTAAAGGATATTGAAATGAACAATAAAATAAAAAACAATAGCACGCCTAAGTCTACTTTTTTGGGATGGTTACATTTTCATCCGTTTTTTTGACAAAGAATATGACGACAATGGCAGCAAATACAAAAAGTAGTAAGACCATTTAACAAAATTAATCAGTTTGCATATTTTCCTGTTCCTGACTTTTTTACAGGTGGTGGCATAACCGCTTTCTTTTTTTCCGGTGTGTTTGCGGGGGGTATTAATAATTTTTCAGTATTCTTTCTGGAAGTGTCTTTGGTATTCTTTATTGGTTTTGGCGGGGTAAGTTTTTTGTCATCTCCGAGGTTTATATCCGATTCAGGTTTAATGTCTTCAATGGTAATATTCTTAGGTACATCATAATCACCAGATGTGCCAGTACCCTGGCTTCCTCCCTCACCACCCAGTACAGGCACATTGCCATTAATATAATCTATAGTGATATCATTAGTCATTACATCCGGTTTGGCAAAAGCGAGTTTTGTATCTATACCACAATTTGGGTCGGCGGCAACTTTCTTCATAAAATAGGCCCATATAGGCATCGCTGCACGTCCACCTTCTCCATTTTTGCTTTCGGTGGTGAAATGGATCATCCGGTCATCGGCACCCACCCATCCACCCGCCATTAATTGTGGGGTATAACCCATAAACCACGCATCGCTGTTGTCGTTAGTAGTGCCGGTTTTACCGGCCATTTCCAATCCGGCAGGCATATCGTATTCCGAGATTCCCGCGCCTGTTCCATTGGTTAAAACTCCCTCCATCATTTTAATGACTGAATAAGCTGTTACCTCACTGATGACTTCTTTTCGGTGCGGCGTGAATGTTGCCAACACATTTCCGTTCCTATCTTCAATGCGTGTCATATACATGGGTTTGGCATTAAAGCCCCGGCCTGGGAACATACTGTAACCCTGCATCATTTCAAACAAAGAAATTTCACAAGCACCGATGGCAATAGAAGGGTAGGGCTGAAGTTTGGCCTGTAGATCGCATTTACGTAAAAACTCTATAAAACGTTTAGCACCTTTACCACCATCACTATCCAGTTGCTTCATAATGTAAGCTGTTGCACAGTTGCGCGATTTGGCCAGTGCCAGTGCCATAGGCATAGCAGCACCTGTGCATGTTTTAGAAGTTGCCGGTACCATTCCATAACTGCCAAAACTTTGTTGGTTATCGTACACGATTGTATTTGGCGTAAATCCCGCTTCTTCAATGGCGAGGCTGTAGAGTAATGGCTTGATGGTAGAACCTACCTGCCGTTTGGTATTGGGGTTTGCATGATCATATTTGAATGTCTTAAAATCAATACCGCCCACCCATGCTTTGATCTGCCCATCCAGCGGGTCCATTACCATGAAACCTGCCTGTAACATTTGTCTGTGGTATTTGATGGAATCGTAAGGCGTCATAACCGTGTCTTTACCACGGGTATTATTCCATGCAAATACATGCATAGGTATTTTTCGGAAAAATGTTTTTTTGATATCTTCTTCATCCACTCCGTCTTTCTTCAGGTTATGCCAACGATCACTTTGTTTCATTTGTGATTCGATGATGTTTTCATATCCCTTCCAAACGGAACCACTTTTTATATTATCCTGCCTGTTCAGCAGTTTTTGCAGATAGTTCATATGCTTAGCCACGGCTTCTTCGGCATATATTTGGTAACGTGGATTTATGGTAGTGTATATTTTCAGCCCGTCGCGGTACAAATTGTAATTATCACCATTACTTTTTGTATGCTCCTTGCACCATTTCTTCATTTCTTCGCCGAGGATCATGCGGAAGTAAGGACCGAGACCGGTTGTTTCATTTAATTTGTTATAGTTGATTTCCATGGGCTTGCGCTTCAATGCATCAGCTTCGGCGGCAGGCAGAAAATTCTTGGCTACCATGCGTGACAATACCAGGTTCCTTCTTTCCAAAGCCCGTTTTGGGTTGGATCTTGGATTATAAATACCGGGGCCATTGATCATACCAATCAATACAGCGGCTTCTTCTACATTTATACGGTCAGGTTCTTTCTGGAAAAATGTTTTAGATGCATTCCGTATGCCAAAAACATTATCGCCAAAAGCTACTGTATTCAAATACAATGTGATTATTTCTTCTTTGGTAAAATTTCTTTCTAATTTAACAGCGATCATTCCCTCTTTTAATTTCTGGATACTCCTGAGCAGAAAATTTTTGGTGCTCCAGTTTTCAGTAAAGAGATTTTTTGCTGTTTGCATCGTAATGGTGCTTGCACCACCCTCGCTGCCGAGGTAAATAAAAGCACGGCCCAGCGACAGCCCATCAATACCACTATGATCGTAAAAGCGTTTATCTTCAGTAGCTACCAATGCATCCACTGCAAATTTGCTGATGTCTTTGTACTCTACGTTCATGCGGTCCTCTATATAATATTTTCCCATAAGGGTGCCATCCTGGGCATATACCTGGCTGGCGAGAGAAGCGGTTGGGTTTTCAATATCTTCCAAATCAGGCATAGAACCTAACCATCCCCAGTTGATAATAAGGAGCAGCAAAATAAAAAATGCAAGGCCACCACCAAAAATTCGCCAAAATATTTTTACAGATTTAGACATATAAATTAAATGAATTATTACAAGTTAAGAAGCGTAAAACTAAAGAACAGTTTGTCAAGCATACCCTTTTGTCGTTAAAATTTATCGGGAAAAATATCGTGCATAAATGTGCGGTAAGCCGCTACATCTTTTTTCTTCAATAAAACATTCATATTGGCATTACTGATTATAAGAAAACTAAACTTATCTGCTGCTAACCATGGCACGATGCGGGTTCCTGCGAGTGGCTTTGTTTTGTCAATATACGTAATGGCCGCAGCAGCATTGGCAAAGGGGCCAAACATTAAAAACTGGTACCGGCTATCAATCCGCCTGTTATTGATATCAATTTTTTGTTCAGAGAACCTGTCCTGGTTAAACCGGTTAAAAGCATTCCGCCCTTCGGAAACAAAGATAGGGTCAACATTATCCAGAATAATCACTACATATTGGGTATCAGCCGGATTGAATGCAAAGGTCTTGTTATCGAATATCGCAGCTTTTGTATCGTTGAGAATTTCTTTTCCTTTTATTTGTTTGGGTACATTGGTTAATGAATCTGCTTTGGCAAATGGGGCACTCGTAACGGTATTGGTATTACTTACATCCGCCAATGCTTTCGCGGCTGCTTTTAATTCTTTGGGGGTTTTACCCGCACTGTCAATTTTAATGTCATTTACCTTTAATGCGCCAGTGTTGTTCAGGTCTACTCCACGGGTAACGATCTCAACTGGTTTTTCAACATTCAGGTTGGTCAGGTAACTTTCAATTTCATTTCTTCTTTTCAAAACATCAATCATGGTTGCCGCCTTTGCTGCCAGGGTGGATTTATTAAAAAGTGTAATAATATTTTGCAGCCGGTCAATGGCAATACTGTCTTCTTTTTGCTTAATGTAATACACCGATTCGATATAAAGCAGTTGTGGTGTCCAGTAACTTTTGCCGAATTGTTTATCTGCTGCGATCTTGGCTTCTTTTGCTTCTGTGAATTTGCCTTCAATAAAAAGACGGTAAATTCCTTCATATTTTTGCTGGGCCGGGTCTGCTTTTTTATCTGTGGTAACCGCGGCATTTAACTGGGTAGCAAATTTTCCATTGGGGAATGATTTTTTTACGAGGGCAGAAGCAGCGTCGGCTTTGGTAAACTGTTCTGTTTTTTTATAACAATAAGCCAGGTTGAACAAAGCCTGTTCTACCTCATTGCTTTCGGGGAAACGCCTGATCAGTTCCTCATAGGTTTCTATGGCAGAAGGATAATCTTCCAATTGATTTTGAAAAGTAAGTGCATTGCCCAACAAGGCTTTGATGATTGCGCTGTTGGAAATATTTTTCTGTTCAGGTGATACCGGAATATTTTTTGTTAAAGCATCAATACTGATGTCTTTTTCTTCCTCTTTTTTAGGAGCACCGGCAGATTGCGGATCTTTTGGGTCCCTGGTAGCAGCAGTGCTAGCAGACGTTAATGAACGGTCAACTGCTGATTGTCTGCGCCAATTGTCTACATTGGGCCGGTTGCCCCATCTTGCCTTAAAATCGCCTATTCCTTTGGCTTTTAAGGATGCATTCTGAAAATAAAAATCCGATGTGCCACCCCCAAATAAATTCGACGGGGCAGATGTGCCTGGAGGGAAGTTGCTTCCGAAAGAAGGGGTATTGACAATTGCATCTTTTAAGCCTTTTTCTTTACGTATTTGCCTGAATATTTTTTTTACCAGCTCATTTCTTTCCTCAACAGGTAAAGAAGCGAGTTTCTGTAAACTATCTTCTTTGCTTATGATGACCTGGTTTTCACTGATGATTTTTAAAGCCGGCTTTCTTTCTTCCACCCTTTTTTGATCGAACTCTTTTAATGTGGCTATCTGTATACTATCGTAAAACGAATAGGAGGGTGAGTAGGCTTTTCTTATATAATTCATATCACCCAGTAATAAAAAACTTTTTTGTTTTTGATCCGGGTTATTATCGTTGTACTTAATGCTGCTTAGCAATAAATTCTGTGCAGCAGCATAATTTTTTCTTTTCAATTCTAATTCAGCAGCGGCATAATAAATGATATCGCGGTGTGTTTCATATTTATCGCGTTTGGCCATTTTTAATAATTCATCCAGGTTTTTTTGTAAAGCATTTTCCTGGTTGCCGGAGGCCAGGCTTACAATATTCAGCCGGGCATATACTTCCATCAATGGATCGGTAGCATGTTGTATGGATTTTTCGAAAAGTGCGATTGACTGGGCATCTTTATTGGCCAGTTGATACAATTGTGCCGCGAGGTATTCCCAACGCGCTGTTTCCAGTTTGTTTTCAGCATTACCCAATGCCTTGGTTAAATGATAAGCTGCACTTTCGTAAGCCTGTTGTTTATATTGCAGGTAGGCTGTCATTTCATGCAGGTTGGTCTGCAGCCGTTCGGGGAAATTGGGATCTGTGCGGATGATTTCAAGCAGGCTGGAGGCCTCTACCAGTTCGTCCTGTTCAATATAGGTTCTTGCCTGTAAAATAAAACTTTCATTTCTGCTGGGCGGAAAACTGGTTAGTCTTTTCCATAAGCTGCGGTTTTCACGTGTAGCGATCGTAAAAACACCATTGGTATTACTCGAATTACTACCGATGGGAATATCGTAGCCATTATCTTTCGGCGCGAAAGCATAGTTGATGAATTGGAAAACGGTTGTGGCAGAATCGAAATCTTTTCTGAACAGGTATGCTTTACCCAGTAACAAATATAATTTATCTACCCAATCGCTTCGCAGGTCATGTAATAAAATACCGGCTGAGCATTTATAAATTATAGAATCCACCTGGTCTTTCGCTGTTGTATCTAATTGGTAGTTATAAAAAGACAGCAGTTGTGTATAATCATCATGGTGTGCCTCCTTTGCTTTTGTGCGCAGGTCGTTCAGTTTATTATTCGCATTAAAATAATAATTGAACCGGCTAACGGTATTCGTATAAAGCCTTTTAGGGATGGTAAATTTCGTGTCGGCTGATTTTTCAGATGGAAGGGTTCGGGACTCGTATTTCTGAGGTTTTTTTATCTCAAAGGAAAGATGAGGTTGGGCAATGACCGAAACAGCCATAAACGAAAAAAACAAGGCTATAAAACAGCCAATGATCCAGGTATAACTCCTTCCGTAGGTTCGTAATTTCATCAGGTACATAAAATGTGTTTAAAAATACAGTTATTTCTTAATTGACGACTGCGAAAAGCAGATTGATTGTTACCTTTATCCTGATTTAACAAAATGGCCAATCTAGAAATTAATAATACCCTCAAACGCCTCCGCAACAGTTACCGGCTGGTTGTGATGAATGATGACACCTATGAAGAGGTGGTTACCTTTAGGTTATCGAGGCTTACTGTTTATATCGGATTGAGTACTGTATTCGTATTATTAGTAGGACTTACCATTGCGCTGATTGCTTTTTCCCCGTTAAAATACTATATCCCCGGTTATGGAACCCGCGAAAGCAGAACGGCCCTCCAGGTATTGAAGATCCGTACCGATTCGCTTGAGCAGGCCATCAAATACAAAGAACAATACCTTGAGGGTGTAAAGAAAGTACTGACAGGTAATGCACCTTCACAATTAGATACGGTTCCGGCAGCTTTACCCAAGGCAGAAGTATCAAACGATTAATTCTCCCTATGGACGATAAACCTAAAAATCAACTGATGCAGTATGCCGGGCTGGCTGCACAACTCGCTACAGGACTGCTTTTGGCAGTATATGCCGGGAAGTGGTTAGATAAATGGATAGCGATCGGCATACCCTTATTAATCTGGTTATTACCTTTGCTTTTATTAATAGGGATGATGATAAAAGTGGTGAAGGATACTTCAAAAAAATAATATGTTGAAAGGAGATAAAATATGGTCACCCTTTATTGGTGTTTTTTTGTTTGTAACAGGTTTTACGATTGCTTTACATGAGCGATTGGCGCAATATAAGATCAGTATGGTAGTGGTACTTTGCGCGAATGCCCTTTTGTTTTTATTCAGCCTTTTGAATATTTATTTCCAAACGAGAAATATTAATAACCCTAACCCCAGTGCCGTTATCCGTGGGGTAATGGCAGCTACTTTTCTAAAATTGATGGGACTGGCTGCGGCCACCCTTATTTACCTTGTTGCAGCGGGGCCGGGCAGAAGTGTGAATGCTGTATTTGTAGGGATGGCGCTCTACATTGTGTATACCTGGCTGGAAGTACGTATTTCTTTACGGCTGAATCCTAAAAAATAATGCCTGTATCTGAGCACCCCATGCAGGCATTGGCCGGTTTTCTGCCAGATGGCACATTTGATAAAGTGGTGGCGTATGTGCATCATTATAAGGTACACCTCACAATCAGTAAACAACGCAAATCTGTATTGGGCGATTACCGGCATGCAGGCTGGGGAGGCAATCACCGTATCAGTGTAAACGGCAACCTGAATAAGTACGAGTTCCTCATCACTTTATTGCATGAACTGGCCCACCTGCTTACCTATGAACAATTTAAAAACAAGGCAGAGCCACATGGAAAGGAATGGAAGGGCCATTACAGTAAATTGCTGGTAGATTTTGTACAGCAAAAAATATTTCCGGCGGATATAGAAAAAGCATTGCAAAAATCCATCATCAACCCCGCTGCTACGGCTAATGGCGAAACGGAATTATTATTGGTGCTTCGCCAATATGATGGTATAAAAAAAGAAGGGCACTATCATATTATCGACATACCTGAAGGTTCTTTGTTTCAAACAGAGAACGGGAAAATATTCCGTAAAGGTGCCAGGCGCAGAAAACGGTTCGAATGTATGGAGGTAAAAACCGGGTTGCAATATTCTTTCAGTCCGGTTACAGAAGTCCGTATCGTGCAACAGGCATAGTTTGTTTAAAGCATTTACAGTATTTTTAGCAAAACAAATCATATGCGGAAAATACTATTGATTACTTTTTTAGTAGTAGTGTCAATACAAACCTTATCAGCGCAGCCAACTGCGGAAAAAAATAAAAATAATACAGCTGTGTTGCGTCATGTAGTGATGTTTAAATTTCAGGATAAGGCCACCCCGGCTGATATCAAAAAAGTAGAAGAAGCTTTTCGTGCACTGCCCGGAAAAATTCCCTTGATTAAAGATTTTGAATGGGGGATGAATAACAGTCCGGAAAAGCTAAACCAGGGGCTCACCCATTGTTTCCTGCTTAGTTTTCAAAGTGTGGAAGACAGGGATGCCTACCTGGTACATCCTGCTCACAAAGCTTTTGGAGAAGTTTTAAAACCTTATTTTGATAAGGCCACAGTGCTTGATTATTGGGCGCATAAATAATTGAGTACACGGAGGTTAACAAAGAGTTGTAAAAGATACTGCCTGATGGTAATCCATCAGGCAGTATTATAAAATAAATAGAGTTGGTATAATTACGCTACTGCTTTCTTTACCAGTTCTGCGGCTTCGCTTAACTGGATGGCAGACTGAACTTTTAACCCGCTTTCATCAATCAGTTTTTTTGCCTCTACAGCATTTGTTCCCTGTAAGCGCACAATGATGGGGATATGGATATTGCCTAATTTATTAAAAGCTTCTATCACGCCAGCGGCAACACGGTCGCAACGAACGATACCTCCGAAAATATTAATCAGGATGGCTTTTACATTCGGGTCTTTCAGAATAATGCGGAAACCGGCTTCAACCGTTTGCGCGTTAGCCGATCCACCTACATCCAGGAAGTTTGCGGGTTCTCCACCACTCAGTTTTATCATATCCATGGTAGCCATGGCCAAACCAGCACCATTTACCATACAGCCTACATTGCCATCTAATTTTACAAAGTTCAGGTTGTACTGTCCGGCTTCCACTTCGGTGGGATCCTCTTCAGTAACATCTCTCAGGGCAGCAATATCAGGATGGCGCATCAAAGCATTATCATCCACATTCATTTTACAATCTACCGCGATGATCTTTTCGTCACTGGTTTTAAACAGCGGGTTAATCTCGAGCATCCCGCAATCCAATCCTACATATGCATTGTATAAATTAGTTACAAATTTTACACAGCTTTTAAACGATTCGCCACTCAATCCCAGGTTAAAAGCAATTTTTCTTGCCTGAAACCCCTGTAAACCACCACCAGGATGCACCCATTCCTTGAATATTTTCTCAGGTGTATTGTGTGCCACTTCTTCAATATCCATACCGCCTTCTGTGCTGTACATTACCACGTTCATGCCTTTGGAACGGTCGAGTAAAATGGACAGATAGAATTCTTTTACAGGGTTTGGACCGGGATAATACACATCTTGGGCCACCAGTATTTTATTTACTTTCTTACCTGTTGGACCGGTTTGAATGGTTACCAGGGTTCCGCCCAGGATATTCTTCGCAATGGTGGTAATGTCTTCAAGGCTTTTACCAACGGCTACCCCTCTTTGTTCTGTTCCCACAATTTTGCCTTTTCCGCGTCCTCCCGCATGAATCTGTGCCTTAATTACCGCAAAACTGTTACCAGTTTGGGTCTTAATCTGACGATAGGCTTCTTCAGCTGCCATAACGGTATCTACAGCAATGCCCTCCTGAACGGGGACATTGTATTTTTTCAATAATTCCTTAGCTTGGTACTCATGAAGGTTCATGCGGTAAAGATTTTTGCGAAGATAAGTCAATAGCGTATTCAGAATTAGCCCTTTATTATTATTGTTGTAACATTAAATCGTTTATTTTTACCCATAACTATTTATCTAATCGTAAAAAAACGCATATGAAAAAAGTATTTTTAGCTCTGGCTGGCGTAGCCTTTTTAACAGGTGTTTATTCTTTCGCACCACGCACGGAAAAGACACCCGCAACTGCATTGACTGTAAATCTGGAAAAAAGCCGTGTTGACTGGGTAGCGTCAAAAAAATCGGATTTCCATACCGGTGTTTTCCCAATTAAAAGCGGGCAGGTAATGGTTGATGGCGGTAAATTAACCGGCGGAAAATTTGTGCTTGACCTGGCTAACCTGAAGGTAACCGATGGTGCCGGCGACAGATTGTCGAATCACCTGAAATCACCTGATTTTTTCGATGTGGCCAAGTTTGGTGAAGCAACGTATGAGATTACCAGTGTTAATTACACAGGTGCCAATACAGCTGAAGTGGGTGGTAACCTTACAGTAAAAGGTGTTTCTGTTCCTGTTAAATTAACCGCACAGATCCGTAATTCGGATGATAAAGGTTTTTTTGCACAGGCTTTTATCACATTGGATAAAAACCTCGTTGGTATTAAATACGGTGCAGGTAATGTTTCAGATGATGTAGAATTGGCTATTCATTTATTTGCCAAATAATTTTTGCATAAGCTATTTGAAAGGCATTGGCTGTTATGGCCGGTGCCTTTTTGTTTGACTGTATCTCAGTAACTTGCTATCCATAAAAAATAAGCTATGCCACGTATCGAACTGTCATCCATTGAACCCAAACAAATTGTTGCCGGGTATGCTGCAAGGTTTATCCATACACCCAATATGACTTTTTCTTATTTAGATGTAAAAGCCGGTGCCTCATTGCCCGAACATTCTCACCCGCATGAGCAGGTGGCGCATGTGCTGGAAGGGGCGTTTCAGTTAACGGTAGACGGGGAGCCGTTTCGGTTAGAACCCGGCACTGTGTTCGTAATACCTTCCCATGTAAAACATTCAGGACTGGCCATTACCGATTGTAAATTACTGGATGTGTTTAACCCCGTGCGGGAAGATTACAAGAAGCTATCGGAAAGCAAATAGGGAGGAGCAATCGTGAATTGTGAATTGTGAGTAGTGAGTAGGAAGTCTTTGCAATTCATTCACAATTGACTATTTACTATACTGCGGTTCTCATCTTTTTAATTTCTTCAGTAAGTTTAGGAACAACCTCAAACAAATCTCCTACGATACCATAATCAGCGGCTTTGAAGAAAGGAGCTTCGGGGTCTTTGTTGATTACCACAATTACTTTACTCCTGTTTACACCCGCCAGGTGTTGAATAGCACCGGAGATGCCCAGGGCTATATATAAATTAGGGGCGATCTGAATACCCGTTTGTCCTACATGTTCATGATGCGGCCTCCAATGTGCATCACCTACGGGGCGACTGCAGGCTGTTGCTGCATGGAGTTCTTTGGCAAGATCAAGCAATACGCCCCAGTTTTCAGGTCCCTTTAATCCGCGGCCGCCGCTTACGACTATATCAGCTTCTGTCAAGGGTACTTCACCGCTTACTTTATTAACTGCTGTTATTTTTACTTTGGATGCATCCACCGGAATATTTAGTGCCACTACTTCGGCATTGCCTTCTCCTGCAACTGTTTTATAACTATTCGGGTTTAGTGAAATTACTTTTATGGGAGAGTTGATGCTTACATTGGCAAAAGCTTTACCAGAGAAAACCGTTTTGCGAACAACAAAACCATTGGCTGTATCAGGCAGTGCGCAGGCACCTGAAACAATACCCGCTTTTAACCTCGCAGCTACCCTTGCTGAAACTGCTTTACCTGTTTGGTTATGCGAGAATACAATCACATTAGTGCCACTTGCGGTAACAGCTTCTGCAATTACTTTAGCGTAAAGTTGCGCATCAACATGGTTTAGTGTTTCGTTGGCAACCTGGTGTACTTTTTTTACACCGTATTTACCTAAGGCGGGAAGATCATCATTTACCGTTCCGAGTAACAACGCTTCTGCAGTGGTACCCATTTGTTGGGCAAGTGCTGCACCATAGGTTAATACCTCGAAAGATGCTTTTTTGATATGGCCTTCTGTTTGATCTACAAATATTAAAACTGGCATAAGTGAATTTAAAGATTTGAAAATTTGAAAATTTCGGAATTAGGTTTCCTCATTTTCTGTTGATGAAAGAACTAAACGTAAAAGTGTGCGACGCAACGAAGATGAAATAAGTTTTGAAGCTGGGTTCACAACCTTACACCTACTTCAAAGGCCGGTGTTATATCACTTTCGCTTCTTCGTGTAATAACCTAACCAACTCAGCCACATTATCCGGACTCACTAATTTTACACCTGCTTTGGCTGGTGGTAATTCATAACTCATAATGCTTGTTAATGCTTCTATAGCAAGGGGTTCAATTACTTTCAAAGGCTTGGTACGCGCTGCCATAATACCACGCATATTTGGAATGCGTTGTTCGGCAATACCTTTCTGGCAACTTACTACTACCGGTAAACTTACTTCAGCCACTTCTTCACCGTCTTCAATTTCGCGGGTAATGGTAGCAGTGGTTCCGTTTAATTCGAACAGGGTTGCTAATGACAGGTATGGGGCGTCTATCAGTTCAGCTACCATACCACCGATAGATGAACCGTTGTAATCAATGGTTTCTTTACCGGTTAGTACAAGATCATACGCACCTTGTTTGGCTACTTCTGCAATTTGTGCGGCGATATAATAACTGTCGCTGTTATCTGCATTTACACGAATAGCTTCATCGCCACCCAATGCCAGTGCTTTGCGGATGATGGGATCGCAATCCGCCAGGCCAACCGTAATCAGGTGGATGGTAACTGCCGCATCTTTTTCTTTTAATTCAATGGCCCTAACCAAGGCATACCATTCATCGTAAGGGTTAATGATCCATTGCACACCGGCTTCATCAAACTTTGTATTACCGTTGGTAAAAGCAATTTTTGAAGTCGTGTCAGGCGTTTTGCTTACGCAGACTAAAATTTTCATATCTCGATGGTTTATATTCCGTATTAAATAGTTGCATAAACAACTATTAGCAAATATAGTAAGGTTTTGATTGCGGCACAGTTTCAGGATGAAAATTTTTGCCCATAAACCATTAGTTAAGTAGGTAACCCCATTTTAAGGTACTAATCTTTGATCCACCTGCCTGCTACCGGATACATTTTGTTTAAGAAATAGTGGGTGCGTTTTATGCCTGTCATACATGCCACGACCGGGTAAAAGTGAAAATGATTTTCAGTAATTTACAGTTACTTTCCCCTATGGTGGAAAATCCACACAAGTTGATACCTTTTAGTCATTCCAGAAAATCATTACTCCAATTCGGGTTATCATATTTCTCCGGCACAACAATCCCAGGAAACAAGAATTTCTTGCCTATTTATATTATTCGATTTCCTACACAAGATAGTAGGATCAAAATTTATTTTTTTGGTACATTTACAATAATAGTAGTTCCTTTTCCGAGCTCACTCGAAATTCTTAATTCTGCATTGATTGAAAATGCCCGTTCACGAATTCCGACTAATCCCAAATGTGTACTTGTCTCATTGGTATCGAATCCTTTCCCGTTATCTGTAACCTTTAACTGTATAGAATGATTCATGTCAATAATACTTATTGTGATTTGTGTCGCATTCGCATGGCGCAATATATTGGTAATACACTCTTGACAGATTCTGTAAAACTCTACCCTTACCGGAATGCTTATTTTTTCGTCATTAGGTAATCCTTCATAATCACATTGTATATTATATGTCTCCTGAAGTTCCGAACAAAGTAATTTTAAGGAACCGTTAATGCCTATATCATCAATCGCGCTAGGCCTCAGCGACATGGCTATATTTCGGCTGGTATCAATCATGATAGTTGCCGTTGAAATTATTCT
>JAYTOS010000351.1:0-2900 GCA_043747705.1 Bacteroidota bacterium | reverse complement strand
GCCAACCGCTGTCCTTGTGTGTTTGCCGGCTTCACCAAAAATGGCTACCAGCAAATCGGAGGCTCCATTCATAACCACACCCTGTTCTGTAAATTCAGGGTCGCTATTAATTAATCCATGAACAGCCACCACTTGTTTTACCGTTTCAAGTGAACCCAATAATTGTTTTACTGATGCTAAACAGTTAATAATACAGAGCTTTGTAGCTTCTTTACCTTGAGTTGTATCAATATCCCGGCCCAGTTTTCCTTTAAATACTTTACCCCCTACAGAACAAATTTGCCCGGCAGTGAAAACCAGGTTCCCGGTTCTTTTAGCCGCAACATAATTGGCGAGTGGTGCCGGCATTTCAGGGATGACAATGCCCATTTCTGCTAATCTGGTTTCTATAGTATTCATTTTTAGGTAATGAAAGGTGAAATAATTATTGAACCAGGATTGTTACGCTGCCTTCTAAAATTACAAAAATTAATCATAAGAAGCAGCTGCATATCATAAAGCTTTGTATCTTTTGTGGCGATTAGTAAATCCATAACCCCAATTGCCATGAGAAAAACGCTGCTATGTTTGTCATTGTCGTTTGCTTTTGCCTGCGGCACAAACCCCAAGCCCGCAGAAATAGAAACCCGCCTCAAAAGAACGATGTCCGAGTTCCTCTATCAATCTGTGAATAATGACTCTTCCAAAGTAAAGTTTAAAGTTAAGCAGGTGATCTATTTTGCTGATAAGGAGTTCTACGAATGTGAATTCAAAGTACAAATGCTGCAAGCTGGTCACGATACTATCGCAGGGATGAAAGCAAGGGTTGCCAAAGACTTTTCGAAAGTTGTTCGTGTTTCCTGATAATTAATAAAATGCTTCATATAATCATATAAACCCAACTACATGCGTAAGAATATTTTATTTTTTTCTATCTGCTTCCTTTCATGGCAACTGAATGCACAAACGGGTAAATCTGAAAAGATGAATGCTTTCATCAATGGTCTCATGCAAAAAATGACACTCGAAGAAAAAATCGGCCAGCTAAACCTGCTAACACCGGGTGGCGGTGTGGCAACGGGTGCTGTGGTGAGCAGTGATGTGGAAGCCAAGATAAAAAAAGGCAATGTGGGTGGCTTATTCGGTGTAATCGGGGCCGATAAAATACGGGTTGCCCAAACATTGGCGATAAAAGAAAGCCGGTTGCATATTCCGCTTATTTTCGGATCAGATGTAATTCACGGCCATAAAACTACTTTCCCTATCCCGCTCGGATTGTCTTGCAGCTGGGATACACTATTGATAGAAAAAAGTGCAAGAATTGCTGCTATTGAAGGCTCTGCCGATGGCTTAAGCTGGGCTTTTTCTCCCATGGTTGATATAGCCCGCGACCCCCGCTGGGGAAGGATTGCGGAAGGTTCCGGTGAAGACCCTTTTCTGGGATCAAAGATTGCCAAAGCAATGGTAAGGGGATACCAGGGTAATGATCTTGCCAATAAGAATTCACTTATGTCTTGTGTTAAACATTTTGCATTATACGGTGCCGCAGAAGCGGGCCGCGATTATAATACAGTAGACATGAGCAAAGTGAAAATGTACAATGAATACCTGCCTCCGTATAAAGCGGCAGTAGAAGCAGGCGTGGGTAGTGTAATGAGTTCCTTTAATGTGATTGACGGGATACCGGCAACCGGCAACCGGTGGTTATTAACAGACCTGTTACGCAACCAGTGGGGCTTCAAAGGATTTGTGGTATCTGATTATACATCGGTAAACGAAATGACAGCACATGGAATGGGTAACCTGCAAACAGTATCAGCACTTTCTTTGCATGCTGGCCTGGATATGGACATGGTAGGTGAAGGTTTTTTAAGCACATTAAAAAAATCACTTGCCGAGAAAAAGATCACCCAAAAGGAAATTGAAGATGCCTGCAGAAGAATCTTGGAGGCAAAATACAAACTGGGGTTATTTGATGATCCTTATCGTGGTATAGATGCGGCAAGGGTATCAGAGATATTGACTCCCGAAAACAGGAAAGCTGCCCGCAATATTGCAGCACATTCATTTGTATTGCTTAAAAATGAAAAACAGTTACTGCCTTTGCAAAAAAAGGGAACGATTGCAGTAGTAGGCCCCCTGGCAGACAGTAAAAGAAATATGTTGGGAACATGGAGTGTATCCGGCGATTGGCAAAAATCTGTTTCTGTGATCGAAGGAATAAAAAATATACTGGGTAATGCTGCAAAGATCAATTACGCAAAAGGTGCCAATATATCCGATGATGCAGATTTTGTAAAAAGGGTAAACACATTAGGCATAGAAATAGATCCCGAAAAACGTTCCCCCGAAGAAATGATACGCGAAGCTGTAGCCATTGCCGAACAATCAGATGTAGTACTGGCTGTTGTTGGCGAAGCAGCAGATATGTCGGGCGAATCTTCCAGCCGCGCATCTATTGATATTCCCGAAAGCCAGCAGCTTTTATTGAAAGCATTGGTTAAAACAGGCAAACCGGTTGTACTGGTTTTATTTAACGGAAGGCCCATCACACTTAACTGGGAAAGCAAAAATATACCGGCTATCCTGGATGTATGGTTTGGCGGAACAGAAGCTGGTAATGCAGTGGCCGATGTATTGTTTGGTAACCATAACCCATCAGGTAAACTCACCACATCATTTCCTTACAGTGTTGGCCAGGTACCGGTATATTATAATCACCTTAGTACCGGCAGACCTTTTCATATAGGCGATGGTACCAAATTCAAATCCGATTATCTGGACATACCCAATGAACCGCTGTATCCTTTTGGGTATGGACTTAGTTATACATCCTTCTCATACAGTAATGTGGGATTGAATAAAACAAGTATCAAAGCAAACGAAAAACTGGAAATAAAAGCCACCATTACCAACTCAGG
>JAYTOS010000350.1:0-2789 GCA_043747705.1 Bacteroidota bacterium | reverse complement strand
GGTTATTCTTCTTTTCCGGTATTGCGTTATGCACAAACAAAAGGAATTGCCACATTTATACATGAAAGTAACTCGTTCGCAGGTAAGAGTAATATCCTGTTGGGAAAGAAAGCCGTTAAAATATTTGTAGCAACAGATGGCATGGAAAAATTTTTTTCAAAAGAAAAATTGATGATTACCGGTAACCCGGTAAGGCAAACGATTGCCCGATCAAAACTGAGCAGGCATGAGGCACATGTTTTTTTTGGGTTAGACCGGTCCAAAAAAACAGTTCTCGCAGTTGGTGGCAGCCTTGGTGCGCAAAGCATCAATGAAGCCATCGCGTTACATATTGATGCGTTTGAGAAAAATGGGCTGCAACTGATCTGGCAAACAGGTAAAACAAATGCGGCATCCTATAAAGAAATAGTTGCCGGCAGAGAAAATATTTGGGTAAATGAGTTTATAAAAGAAATGGATATGGCTTATGCAGCGGCAGATATTGTCATTAGCCGTGCGGGGGCAATGAGTGTAACAGAATTATGTGTAGCAGGAAAGCCAACAATATTTGTACCGTATCCATTTGCTTCAGAAGATCATCAAACTTCCAATGCTATGAGTTTGGTGAGGAAAGATGCTGCATTAATGGTAAAAGATGATGAGGTAAAAGAAAAATTAGTAACCACTGTGGTCGACCTGTCGAAAAATGAGTTATTGCAACAAAAAATGAAAGATAATATTAAAGCATTGGCTATTGACAATGCGGATGAGATCATTGCAAAAGAAATCCTGAAATATTGCCGGTGAGTAAATTAAATAACATACAGAAAATCTATTTCATCGGTATCGGTGGTATTGGCATGAGTGCCCTGGCCAGGTATTTTAAGGCTAAAGGTGTTGATGTTAGCGGGTACGATAAAACATCCACCCCTCTTACACGCGAATTGGAAGCTGCCGGTATTGCAATACATTATGAAGAAAGGGTTGACCTTATTCCAAAAGATACCGATGCAGTAGTCTACACCCCGGCTATTCCTGCACAACATACAGAGCTGGTCTATTACCGCGAACACGAGTATACGGTGGTAAAGCGCAGTGATGTATTACAATGGATCACAGAAAGTTCTTTTAACATTTGTGTTGGCGGAACACATGGCAAAACAACCGTTACTTCTATGACCGCACATTTGTTGCGGCACTCGGGTTATGGGTGTAATGCTTTCCTTGGCGGCATTGCTGCCAACTATAACACTAATTTTTGGAGCAGCGAGCGAAATGTGGTGGTAGTCGAAGCGGATGAATATGACAGGAGTTTTTTAAAACTCGTTCCGGATGTAGCCGTTATAACAGCTATGGACCCAGATCACCTGGATATCTATGGTACGCCTGAAGAAGTGGTGAATGCCTTCATCCAGTTCTCACAGAAAGTAAAGCCAGGTGGTTGTCTGATAACCAAACACGGTATGGCCCGCAGCAATGAGTTGAAAGCAGCACATCATTATACTTACAGTTTTGAAAATGCTGAAGCGGATGTATATGCTTCGGATATAAAAGTGAAGGAGGGCAGTTACTGTTTTGATGTGGTAAGTAAAAACTGGACAATCAATAAAGTGGTGCTGCACATGGGTGGCTTACATAATATCGAAAACTGTATTGCTGCAATAACGGTTGCTAAGTATCTGAATATTGACGATGAAAAGATTAAAGCAGCGGTTGCAGATTTTAAAGGCGTTCGGAGAAGGTTTGAATATGCCCTTAAAAACGATACCCATGTTTTAATTGATGATTATGCCCACCATCCCGAAGAATTAAGGGCATTATTAAGCGGGGTGAAAAGCATTTTTGATAAAGAAAAGATTGTCCTGGTATTTCAGCCACACCTTTTCAGCCGTACCAAAGACCTGGCAGATGAATTTGCCCAAAGTTTAGACATGGCCGATGAAGTAATACTGCTTCCCATCTACCCCGCAAGAGAATTGCCCATGGAAGGGGTGACGAGTGAATTATTACTTAACAAAATGTCTATTGCGAAAAAGCAGGTATTGGGTAAGGATGAAATGAAACAATGGGTTGCCGACAATCAGCCCAAATTAATTGTTATGGCAGGTGCAGGTGATATTGATGCATTGGTTCAACCGGTAAAAGAGTTGTTGCTGAATAAATGATTATGCGGAAGTATAACTGGAAAAAAATATTGGTTCGGGCATTTTGGCTGCTGGCAGGGATCGGAATGATCGTGTTGCTGGGTGCTGCAATGCAAAAAAAGGATCAAAAACAGTGTGCCGATGTAAAAATTGAAATTACAGGAGTGGAGAAGCACCTGTTCATTGATGAGAAAGATGTAATGGACATCTTAAATGCCGCTGGACCGGTAACCGGAAAACAATTGTCTATACTTAATGTAAGGGCGATGGAAACTGTGGTAGAAAGAAACCCATGGGTAAGGAATGCGGAAATGTTCTTTGATAATAACCAGGTACTCCAGGTGAAAATTGAAGAACGGCAGCCGGTGGCAAGGGTATTTACTTTAGAAGGCAGCTCGTTCTATCTGGACAGTAGCTCGTTACGATTGCCCCTAAGTGATAAACTCTCTGCAAGGGTGCCCACCTTTACCGGGTTCCCTTCCGACAACGAAAAACTTGCCAAACCGGATAGTGCCTTGTTGAATAATATTGTAAAACTCGGCCAATACATACTGGCAGATTCGTTTTGGATGGCACAGGTATCTCAGATAGCAATTACCCCGCTATCCAATTTTGAATTGGTTCCTGTAATTGGCGACCATATTGTGGTATTGGGTAATGCGGAGG
>JAYTOS010000349.1:0-1647 GCA_043747705.1 Bacteroidota bacterium | reverse complement strand
ACTTTTTTTTGAAATCATCCAGCGAAAAGGTGCCAAAAGCTTCGGCAAAGGAAATTTTAAAGCCCTGTTCGAAGCCATTGAGCGTGAGCAGGACCTGAGGGGGAATTTGTAAAGCATTAATAGTCCAAGGACTATTGCTACACAATTTATACATACCCTGCTTCGTTATTTTAACGATTCTTCTTGTTGTGTTACTGCTGCAAGTCTTAATTTTGAACATATGAAGCAATGGTTGGGTGTATTTCTATTTTTGTGTTGCTTAACGCAGCTTACTGCGCAATCTTCTGCGCGTAACCAGCGGATGAATCAAAAATTAGCAAATACCATTCTCCAAAAAGAAGATTCGCTGAAGAAGCAATTTGAGGCGATGCACCTTACCTGGCCTTTGAAACAGATGTATGTGCGGAGTTTTAAGTATGATAGCCAGTTAGAGGTATGGGTGCGTGGACAAAAAAATGAGCCTTTTAAATTATTCAAGACCTATAATATCTGTGCATTATCCGGGGCGCTCGGGCCCAAGCGGATTGAAGGTGATTACCAGGTGCCGGAAGGTTTTTACTATATCAATGTATTTAAACCCAACAGTAATTACCATATGTCGTTAGGTTTGAATTACCCCAATGCATCTGATCTGGTGTTAAGTGATTCGTCTAAACCCGGTGCCGATATTTATATTCATGGGAGTTGTGTAACGGTGGGATGCATACCTATACAGGATGCGCAGATTGAAGAAGTTTATTTTCTGGCTTCCTATGCACATGAACATGGGCAGGATTTTATACCCGTTCATATTTTCCCTATCCGGTATAATGTTGAAAAAAGCAAAGCATTTCTGGCAAAGACAACCAAAGATGATGTCGAATACCAGAAATTTTCCGGAAGGCTGAAAGAAGTATTTGACCTTTTCGAGCAGTCTAAAAAAATCCCGCTGATATCCATCAATAAAAAAGGAGAATACGTTGCATTATAAACCGGCTCGTTTACCATACAGGCTTAGGAATATACTATCTGAACGGTTTCTTTTGTCTGCTGGGTGAGTACGATATTTTTGCCCCTTGTCAATTCTTCCATTATGGCTGCATGGTAATGCCTGATGGTTAGCAGGTTTAATTCTTTCTCAACCTGTACATCAAAAATATCACCTGCCTCTTCTGCTAATTGCGCTATTTTATCGGCCCTGTAATCAAGACAAACCTGTACATTAATGGCTCCAGTTTGTATAAGAGTGGGTTTGATCTTTATTTTAGCGAATATATTATATAGCCTGCTCATGGGCTCTTCGCCAACAAACGAAAAGTCATGGCTGCTTAAATGGATCAAAGCCTGGTTTTGTTTTACAACAATGATAGGGGGTAGGTGCTTACTATTTTTTTTATGAATAACTGTTCCGGGCAATGATGGATCTAAAAAACATTTTACGTATAGCGGTATCCCTTTATTCTGCAAAGGCTTAATGGTTTTAGGATGGATAACCTGTGCACCGTAATAAGCCATTTCAATTACTTCGGTGAAACTGAGTTCGGCGATGAGTTGCGCATCGGGAAATAATTTCGGGTCGGCATTCATCACGCCTTCTACATCTTTCCAGATACTTACACTTTCTGCATCTAATATATTTGCAAATACAGCAGCGGTATAATCACTTCC
>JAYTOS010000348.1:0-1615 GCA_043747705.1 Bacteroidota bacterium | reverse complement strand
CTCAGGTCCTGCTCACGCTCAATGGCTTCGAACAGGGCTTTAAAATTTCCTTTGCCGAAGCTTTTGGCACCTTTTCGCTGGATGATTTCAAAAAAAAGTGTGGGGCGGTCCTCTATGGGTTTCGTGAATATCTGAAGCAGGTACCCTTCTTCATCACGGTCTACCAGGATGCCCAACTCTTTAAGGGGGGCAAGATCCTCATCAATATGTCCTACCCTTTCCAGCAACTCATCATAATAAGAGGTGGGCACTTTTAAAAATTCAATTCCCCTGCTTTGCAGGTCGGTAACGGTTTTTACAATATTTTCCGTAGCAAGCGCCACGTGCTGGCAGCCCTCGCCATCATAATAATCCAGGTATTCCTCTACCTGCGATTTCTTTTTCCCTTCTGCCGGCTCATTAATAGGAAATTTTACAAAACCATTACCATTACTCATCACCTTACTCATCAAGGCAGAATATTCAGTAGAAATATCCGTATCATCAAAGGTCAGGATATTCCGGAAACCCATTATTTCTTCATAAAATCTTACCCAGGGGTTCATCTGGTTCCATCCTACATTCCCTACGCAGTGGTCAACATATAACAACCCGGTTTGTACAGGATTATATAAACTCTCCCATTTTCTATAGCCCGGCATAAAAACGCCTGTATAATTTTTTCTTTCGATAAAAAGATGAACCGTTTCACCATAGGTATGGATACCGCTTATTACCACTTCACCGGAATCGTCTTTCAACGTAACTGGCTCCATATAACTTCTGCCACCCCTTGCTGTTGTTTGTTCCCATGCATCTCCGGCATCTTCTACTTTTAGTGCCAATATTTTTACGCCGTCGCCATGTTTGTAAATATGATCGGCCAGTTCATTCTGGCTCCGCAGCGGGGTGGTAAATACAAAAGTGAGTTTGTTCTGACGCACAGCATAACTGGCCCTGTCTTTCACGCCGGTTTCCGGGCCTGCGTAAGCCAGGCTCTGAAAACCAAATGCGGTCTTATAAAAATGGGCGGCCTGTTTGGCATTGCCCACATAAAACTCTACATAATCTGTTCCCTGCAAAGGAAGAAAATCGGCACGTTCATTACGCACAATGTTATTTTGTGTAACTGTTTCCATAAAATGATTTAAGTAGACGATGACTGGAAGATCCTCCCGGCTTTTAGGATGTAGCGTTTCTGGTTAAGCGATAGGTATCAGGCAGAGGCATCCATAGCCAAAGCTTCCATCAGCAAGCAGTAGCAGAAGCGTTTATCGCTGAAAATTTTATGGGGATAGTCGGGGGTCATTCATACAAAGCTAAACAAATACCTGAACAGTTGGAATCAACCCCTAAGAAGTCTGCACTAAACAGAAAAAATCCTAAAATACTCGTAACTCACCACTCCCAACTCCCAACTCCTGACTATCTTAGCCCCCATATTAACAACTCTATGAAAGTAGGCATACTCGGCGGCGGACAATTAGGCAGGATGTTATTACAGGCAGCGGCAAATTATGTGGTGGAAACCTATGTGTTGGAAAATGATGAGAACTGTCCCGCCGCGCATCTCTGTCATCATTTTACCAAAGGCGATATTACCGATTTTGATACTGTGTATAATTTTGGAAAACAC
>JAYTOS010000347.1:0-1413 GCA_043747705.1 Bacteroidota bacterium | reverse complement strand
TACAAAGATTATATAAGAGGCGATGCAGCCGCTCACAAAACCGCTGCGGTACAAGTAGAAGAAGAATATACTGTGCCAATAGAAGTACACAACCCAATGGAAATGCACGCCATCACTGCTATGTGGGATGGTGATGAAAAAGTAACCGTGTACGAAAAAACGCAGGGCATCAAATCTACCCAGCGTATTATTGCAGCTACCTTTAAACTAAAAGAAGAAAATGTAAAAGTTTTTGCACCCTTTGTTGGTGGTGGTTTTGGCAGTGCATTGCGCACATGGCCTCATACCATTGCTGCAATAATGGGCGCTAAAAAAACCGGGCGCCCCATAAAGCTCATGCTCACCCGCATGCAAATGTTTACCCTTGTAGGTTACCGCCCATACACTCTGCAAAGAATTGCATTGGGTGCCACGACTGATGGAAAATTTGTGGGCATTTCTCATGAGGCAGATTCCATTACATCTATGTATGAAGAATTTAATGAAGGCACTGTAAGCATCTCAAAATCGTTGTACGCTTCACCAAATGTTGTTACAAAATACAGAGTATATCCATTCAACATCAGCACACCAACATATATGCGTGGCCCCGGAGAAGCAACAGGCGCCTTCGCTTTGGAGTCTGCAATAGATGAACTGGCATATAAATTAAACCTCGATCCTATAGAACTGCGCCTGCGTAATTATGCAGAAAAAGATCCGCAGACAGACAAACCATTCTCTACAAAGTTTTTAAAAGAAGCGTACGAATTGGGCGCAAATAAAATTGGCTGGAGCAAACGGAACGCAACACCGGGTACAATAAAAGAAGGCGAATGGCAGGTTGGTTATGGCATGGCAACCGGCGTGTTTAATGCAAGCCGAGGCACCGCAAAAGCACTGGCACGCATGTATGCAGATGGAACCTTAATTGTTCAAAGTGCAGTAAGCGATAGCGGCCCCGGCACATCAACCGCCATGACGATTATTGCCGGCACCGCCATGGGTTTACCCAACAGCAAAATAAGTTTTCAGTTGGGCGATTCTACCCTGCCGCCAGGACCAACACAGGGCGGTTCTACAACAACTTCTACCCTTGGTTCTGCCGTGTTTGATGTATGTGCATCGCTCAAGAAAAAGCTGGTGGAGTTGGTGAAAGATGAATCCATGTTTCATACAGAAGCCATACACAACCCAAAGCCCGAAGACTTTGTTTTTGAAAATGGTTTTGTGGTGCTCGCATCAGATCGAACAAAGAAAATCTCCTACACAGATATTTTAAAAAAGAACAACCTTAACCAGCTGGAAGTTACAGAAGAATCGAAGGGCTCAGAAGAAATGAAAAAGTATGTAGCCTTTTCTTACAATGTACATTTTGTAAAAGTGCTCGTGCACCCATTAACCGGTGTGGTAAAGATTGACAAGGCAGTAGCA
>JAYTOS010000346.1:0-1211 GCA_043747705.1 Bacteroidota bacterium | reverse complement strand
AGTGGTAATGAATATTATAATTATACCAACGCCTTACAATTTGGATACGAGCATCAGTATGTTCGAAACGTTTTGCAAATGAACAGCGGTACTACCAGTTTAGGCCACCCGGTTTTTAGTGATATCGGTTTTATGGCAGGGGTATACCAGACAGACTGGAGCTGGTGCCCGCTGGTAGCAGATTTTGACAATGACGGCTACCGGGATCTGATCATTACAAACGGACTTCCGCGTGATGTAACCGACCTTGATTATATCTCTTACGATAATGGACAGGTGGGTAGTAAAGGAAATTTTTCACTCGCCCTGGTTGATTCCCTTCCCATAGTAAGTATCCCAAATTACTCATTCAAAAATATAGGTGGTTTGCATTTTGAAAATACTTCAACCGCATGGGGATTTACCCAATCTTCTTTTTCTAATGGGGGTGTTTATGCTGATCTTGATAACGACGGTGACCTGGATATTGTTATCAATAATATCAATGAAAATGCATTTGTTTATGAAAATACGTCGCAGGATAAAAACCAACACCAGCTTACGGTTACCATTATCGGTAAAGAGGTAAATACACAAGGTATTGGCGCAAACATGCATGTTTATTACGGAGATAAAAAAAAATTGTATTATGAACATCAGCCGGTTCGGGGCTATCTTTCAACGGATGATGCGAGGGCACATTTCGGTGTAGGAAACAGTACACTGATAGATTCCCTGCGCATACACTGGCCGGATGATACAGAGCAGTTACTTACCAATATTACGACTGATCAAACCATTGCACTTTCGTGGAAAGATGCCGAAAAAAACAACATTCCTGCAACAACCAATTCAACCATTTTCACTGAAGCTTCTGCACGTTACGGAATTGCATACAAGCCAACAGAAGATGATTTTGTTGATTACAATATCCAGCCAACACTGCCACACAAACTTAGTCAGTATGGGCCTGGCATAGCGGTGGGTGATATTGATAATAATGGTTTTGACGATTTTTATATTGGGGGTTCATCCAGTAACCCGGGTATGTTTTTTATGCAGGATGCAAAGGGAAATTTTACGCAGGATGCTAACCGTTTTCTACAGACAGAGGATGCACTTGCAGAAGATATGGGCATACTTTTTTTTGATGCCGATAATGATAAAGACCTTGATATGTATGTGGTAAGCGGAAGTTATGAATTGCCACCCAATCATGCAATTTGCCAGGA
>JAYTOS010000345.1:0-6028 GCA_043747705.1 Bacteroidota bacterium | reverse complement strand
GGTGGCCATCATAAAAAAGGCCCCGGGGTCAAAAAAGGGAAGAAATTATCTACCCGTGTTGATCTGACGCCCATGGTGGACCTGGGCTTCCTGCTCATTACGTTTTTCATCTTCACCACAACGATGAGTCAGGCCACAGCTATGCGCCTCTTTTTACCGAAAGATGCCGATAAGCCGGAGGATCAGAATAAAGCGAAAGAATCGGGCGTAATTACCCTGCTTTTAGGAAAAGACAATAATGTTTTTTACTATGAAGGACAATTGGATAATACCGCTTCGAATTTCAAATCGTCTAATTTTCATGATATCCGCAGTGTACTGATGGATAAGAAACAACGTACGCCCGAAAAAGACCTGGTGGTTGTAATAAAACCTTCAAATGAGTGTACGTACAAGAATGTGGTTGACATTTTAGATGAAATGACCATAAATATTTTGAAACGGTATGCTTTGGTTGATATTAGCAGCATTGAAGCACAGCTGGTAGTGAAATCAGAAGAGAACGTAGCCGCCGCATCGGCAAAAAATTAATTATGGACTTTTCATCATTAGAATCTAATTACAAAAGACAGATACAATGGATATAAACAAAATTTTATCCGCGGATATTCTCGATATTCTTTTCGACGGAAGAAATAAGGAATATGGCGCATATGACCTGCGTAAAACCTATAACAGGCGTATTCGTAATGCTTTGTTAGGCACTTTCCTTATATGTGCATTGCTGCTTATCGCTTCTATTATTGCGAACTCTACAGGCAAAACAAAAACAGAGCTTGTAGTGCAGGATGTATCATTAGAAAACCTGAAACAGGAAGAAAAAAAACCTGAACCACCTCCACCTCCGCCACCACCAAAACAAGAGCCCCCTAAAGTGGAGATCACTAAATTCACGCCTCCAAAAATCGTTAAGGATGAAGAAGTGAAACCTGATGAGGTAATTAAAGAAGTGGAAAAACTGGAAGATACCAAGATCGGTACCATTAACCAGGAAGGTGCGAAAGATGAAGGTATTGTAGCACCTCCCGTAGAAAAAGGAACCGGTGTAGTGGCAGCCCCCAAAGTAGAAGAAGATTATGATAAAGTATTTACCGTAGTTCAAATTGCCGCTGAATTTCCGGGTGGTTTGCCTGCATGGACCAAATACCTTGAACGTAACCTTAACAGGGACCTTCCTGTTGAAAATGGCGCACCTCCGGGAAAATACACAGTTACCGTTTCTTTCATTGTTAGTAAAACAGGTGACATCAGTGATGTAAGTGCTGAAAACGATCCCGGTTACGGAACAAAAGCGGAAGCGGTACGGGTAATTACCAAAGGCCCTAAATGGAAACCCGCAGTACAGAATGGTAGAAACGTAATCTATCGTCACAAACAAAGTATCACATTCGTTGTATCAGAAGAATAATTTTTCTGAAATAATTTATAAAACGTCCCCGCAAATTTTGCGGGGATTTTTTTTGCCTCAATCGTAAGTAGCCCTTCATCGAAGGACTACTCATTACTCACAATTCACCATTGCCTACTCACGATTCACATTTCACGAACAACGGTTATGGAATCCATTCCTTCTGCGAATCATAGTGAAAACCTCAACTATGGAAACGTCAACTATCCTCTCCGCAGATATACTCGACATACTTTTTGATGGCAGAAATAAAGCGTATGGTGCGTATGACCTGCGTAAAACTTATAACAGGCGTATCAGAAATGCGTTAATTGGTACTTTCCTGCTCTGTGCATGGCTGTTGGCATTTTCTATTATTGCGAATTCCGCGGGTAAAAGGAAATCAGAATTGGTAGTGCAGGATGTAACCCTGGAGAATATGAAACCCGAAGAGAAAAAACCTGAACCGGTACAACCACCGCCACCAAAAACAGATCCTCCAAAAGTAGAGATGACCACATTTACTCCTCCAAAAATTGTGAAAAATGAAGAAGTAAAACCTGATGAGGAAATTAAAGAGGTAGAAAAACTGGAAGAAACCAAAATCGGTTCTATTAACCGGGACGGAGTAAAAGATGACGGTGTGATCGCTCCTCCCATAGAAAATGGAACACATGTTGCAGCACCAAAGGTTGAAAAAGATGTTGATGTAATATTTACTGACGTACAAATACCCGCCCAGTTTAATGGCGGCCCCGAAGCCTGGCGCAAATACCTGGAGCGTACCCTTAACAGTGGGCTTCCTGCCGAAAACGGAGCAAATTCCGGATCTTATACAGTTATCGTTTCATTTATTGTAGACAGAACAGGAACCATCAGCGATGTACGGGCAGAAAATGATCCGGGCTATGGAACAAAAGCGGAAGCTATCAGGGTAATTCAAAAAGGACCTCACTGGAAACCAGCTATACAAAACGGCGAAAAAGTAATTTACAGGCATAAGCAGAGTATTACATTCAGGGTGGAGGAGCAATAGTATTCGTGAGTAGTGAGTAGTGAGTAGTGAATCGTGAGTAGTAAGTAAAAATTGGAAGTTTATAATAACTCAAACCTACTCACTACTCACGATTCACGTTTTCCCCCTCCTTTGTTCTATTTTTACTGCGAAAAGAAAAAATATGTCAGCACAATTGAGGGGATGGGATGATACAATAGTAGCAGTGGCAACACCCCCAGGTATAGGTGCCATTGGTGTAATACGGGTAAGCGGTCCAAATGCATTTACGGCGGTGAATGAATTATTCCCTTCTAAAAATTTACAGCAACAGGCTTCACATACTTTGCATGTGGGTTTTTTAAAAGAAAAGAATACTATGCTGGATGAAGTGGTTCTTTCTTTATTCAAATCACCAAGATCTTATACAGGTGAAGATGTGATAGAGATAAGCTGCCATGGCTCACCATTCATCCAGGAAAATATCATGCAGGCCATCACTGCCAAAGGGGTGCGTGTAGCCAAGCCCGGTGAATTTACCCAACGGGCTTTTCTTAATGGTAAATTAGACCTTACACAGGCCGAAGCCGTTGCCGACCTGATTGCCAGTAATACAGAAGCCAGCCGTAAAACAGCATTGCATAGTATGCGTGGTGGTTTTTCATCCGACCTGCACCAGTTGCGTGAACAACTGATCCGGTTTTCCGCGATGATAGAACTGGAACTCGATTTTGCACAGGAAGATGTGGAGTTTGCCGACAGGACCGCATTAACCAATCTCATCAATCAACTCAACCTGTCAACCGCCAGGCTCCTCAGTTCTTTTCAGCTGGGTAATGTGATTAAGAATGGCGTACAGGTAGCCATTATTGGTAAGCCCAATGCCGGGAAATCAACTTTATTAAATACACTGTTGAATGAGAACCGCGCTATAGTTAGTGATATTGCCGGTACCACCCGTGATACGATTGAAGAAATATTGAATATAGGTGGTGTATTGTTTCGGTTGATTGATACTGCCGGAATCCGCGAACACACGCAGGACCTGATAGAAAGTATTGGGGTAGAAAAAAGTTTCGAAAAAATGCGTGCGGCTAATGTGGTAATTTATTTGTTTGATGTAGATGAGGTGGCTGTTACTGATTTACAAACAGTCGTCACTAATTTTAAAAATGAAAAAATACAGTACATACTGATCGGAAATAAAGTGGATGGTAAAGAAGGAATGGCCCAACAGAAATTTGTTTCTTTTCCGGGTATCATTTTTATTTCAGCAAAAGAAAACTACCATATTGATCAGTTAAAAAATGCATTGGTAAGCAGGGCCATACAGGGTGATATCAATACCGAAGCCACCATCGTAACCAATGCGCGTCATTTTGAAGCACTCCAAAAACTAAGCCTTGCACTGGCCGATGTAAAAAATGGACTCGATGAAAAACTGCCGGGCGACCTGCTTGCACTGGATATCCGCCAATGCCTGCACTATCTTGGAACCATTACCGGTCAGATAACCAATGAGGACCAGTTGGATTTTATTTTTAGTAAGTTCTGTATCGGAAAGTAACCGCATAACGGATTATACGGATTTTGCACGGATTACTTCTTGATCAGCGGAATATAGTTGCCTTTCTTTGTCTTTTTCTGCCTTTAGTAGCCACTTACTTGTGCCTATTCTGGTTAGCACTTATTTTTTGTAAAAGATTTTGGAAGTAGGGGAAAGATTATGGGTAACAATGATACGGTATGATACGCAAAGCGATACTATGATCGGGGTAAGTCATTTTCTATATTGCCTAAGATTTTATAAGCAATTCAAGTTGTACAAATTGACATTCAAAAAGAAGTATTATCACACATAAATTATTGACGAGCCACGTGGCATCACTTCGCAAAAGGCTAAACACTTTTTTCAATGTGTTTAAGCATTTTCAGCAATATTTTATTTTGATTTTCAAGGTGTAAAAGAATGGTTTCATTTTCGAGGGCTGCCTGAACATTAATTTTTAAATCTACTTCGGCTCTTATATCTGAATGTTTCGCTTGAATATTCTGACCAAGCATAATAAGGGGCATTAAAAAAAGTTGTATCATATTCGAAATGAATAACCACAAAACAAATCCTGGGAAAGGATCGAAGCGGCTTTCTTTGGGTGCCAGCATATTCCATCCTAACCATGAAACCGTCCAGATAAATATGATAAGAAAAAATCCCATACTTCCTACGTGCTCTGTAATCCACACAGCCAGTCTGTCTAAGCCGGAAGTGTTTTTGCGTTCGGATTCAATCTTTTTTAAAATTGCCTTTCGTTTTTTCTTAAGGTCATCAATTGAGAGTATTGAATTTTCTTCCATACAATTAATATTTTTAGTTAAGAGATAATTTTATAACCACTGATGAAATTTTTTAATAAACCAGCTTTTTACAAATTGAGTCAAAAAACAATAACTGATTAATATCCCAATAAGCCATGGAAAATAACTGAATGGTAACGGCTGTAATTGTAAGGCATGGGCAAATGGTGAAAAGGGGATTGCTATTGCAATCAACATAATTACTGATGTTAATGCAATTACCGGAGCTGTTGCCCAACTTTGCAAAAATGGAATTTTTCTGGTTCGTATCATATGAACGATCAGTGTTTGCGATAGTAGGCCTTCAATGAACCAGCCACTTTGAAAGAGTGATTGGTGCTCAACACTATTGGCTTTAAAGAAGTAGAACATTACAAAAAAAGTCAGATAATCAAAAATAGAACTTATAGGGCCTATATACACCATAAACTTTGAAATACCTGAAGCATCCCATTTTTTGGGCTTCTTCAGAAAATCTTCATCCATCCTGTCCCAAGGAATGGATGTTTGTGAAATATCATATAGTAAATTTTGCACAAGAATTTGTACCGGTAGCATGGGAAGAAATGGAAGAAATGCACTGGCTCCAAGCATACTGAACATATTACCAAAGTTACTGCTGGCCGTCATCTTAATATATTTGATGATATTGCCAAACGTCCTTCTTCCATAAATAACACCTTTCCTTAGTACCATCAAATCTTTTTCCAGCAAAATAATATCCGCGCTTTCTTTTGCGATATCTACAGCAGTATCTACACTTATGCCAACATCAGCATCTCTCAATGCAGCTGCATCATTTATTCCATCACCCATAAAACCAACTGTATGGCCTTTCGCCTGCAACAGTTTTACAATTCTTGATTTTTGAATGGGACTTAATTTGGCTAAAATTGAAACATCATCTATTTGCTGTTGTAACTCTTCATCTGTTAATTTTTCTATATCGCTTCCCAACAAGATTTTACTAAATGAAATGCCTACATCCCGGCATATTTTTTTTGTAACTATTTCATTATCACCTGTCAACACTTTCACAGTAATGCCTAATTTTTGTAACGCTTCTATCGAAGTTTTAGCGGATGGCTTTGCTGGATCTAAAAATCCTATAAAACCAGTAAGGGTCATATCTTTCTCATCATCAATTGAATAAGTTAATGCCCTGTCATCAAATTCCTTAATAGCAACTAATAATACCCTTAATCCTTCCTGGTTCATTTTTTTAGAGGTTTCGAGAATAGTTTTTCGAACACCCTGATCCATTGGTATTATAATATCATTTTCAATGTGTA
>JAYTOS010000344.1:0-1000 GCA_043747705.1 Bacteroidota bacterium | reverse complement strand
CTCATCTTTTTCTGTTACTTCTTTTCCATTTTCATCTACCAGTATTGGCTGCACGCCGGGCATTGGAAGCGTAGCCCAACTTACTTTGGAAGGAGTAATGCCAGCCATATTAGCTATCAGCGTTCCTCCTGTTTCGGTTTGCCACCAGGTATCTACAATCGGGCATTTCTTTTTACCAATATTTTCATCGTACCAATGCCACGCTTCTTCATTGATTGGCTCTCCCACCGTTCCTAAAATTTTTAAAGACGATAAGTCTTTTCCTTTTAACGGGTCTAAACCAAAGCTCATTAAACTGCGTATAGCCGTAGGTGCTGTATAAAGAATGTTTACTTTATGCTTTTCAACAATATCCCAAAAGCGGCCTGCATCAGGCCAGGTAGGGATACCTTCAAAAATCAGCGAGGTACCCCCTGCACTTAATGGGCCATAAACGATATAGCTATGCCCGGTTATCCAGCCAATATCTGCGGTGCAAAAATGTACATCGCCGGGTTTGTATTGAAACACGTTCACAAAAGTATAACCTGTCCAAACCATGTAGCCCCCTGTAGTGTGTACCACACCTTTTGGTTTACCCGTGCTGCCGGAAGTATACAATATAAATAGCGGATCCTCCGCATCCATCTCTTCCGCCGGAAAAGAAACCACACCATCTTTTTCAATTTGCGATTCAGCATATTCCATCTCATCTTCCCACCAAACATCTCTTCCTTTAATCATCGAAACCGGTGTTCTTGTCCTGGTATACACTATTACTTTTCTGATGGTCCTGTTTCCAATCAATGCATCATCAATGATACTTTTTAATGGAATATCTTTTCCTCCACGATAAGCGCCATCACAGGTTACAATAAATTCGGCCTGTGCATCATACAACCTGTCTGCAATACTTTGTGCGCTAAAGCCACCAAAGATCACACTGTGTATGGCACCAATTCTTGCACAACCCAGCACTGCATACGCAAGCTCCGGCACCATGCCCATATAGATACAAACA
>JAYTOS010000343.1:0-3372 GCA_043747705.1 Bacteroidota bacterium | reverse complement strand
AAGAGGCGGTGCCTTGCTCTGGTAATGGAGCCGACACCGCCTCTTTTAAACTACAATCAAATTACTCTTTGACACAGTTCATTTTACAAACCCCTCTTTGATTCAAAACATATATGGTAAAAGGTCATAATTGGATATTGCGGGCGAACCAGTTTAGTCCTTACCTGATTTAAAATCAATTTCCTTTTACTTATTTTATAAGCCAGCCATTTTTTTTTCAATCTTTTCAGTTGTATATTATCGCTTGAGTGGTTTTTTCTATCAGGCAACCTATCCAATAAAGCAATTGCTACTGTACTGTCCTGCAGGTTTCCCAAAGCATCGATGCACTCCTTGATATATTTCTGGTCAATTCCTTTCCACAGTATACGTGTTGATTCATCTTCGTTGATTGCAGAATATATCCCATGCACATAATACAGGTCCTTTAAGTTTTTACGGAGCATATGCATATTCTGATCCACATCTATTTCTTGAATACATATGGAAATTCTTGCCCACATTAGTTCAGCGAACTTTTCAAGATCGCTGGCCGTAAATTCCATAGGCAGTTTTTTGGTCGTTTTTTTTTGGTTCGTAGGAATATTATTTTTATGCAGCCGGTCAAGCAACCCTGATTTGTTTTTTTCAATCTCTTTTTTTAACATGCCGGCGTATTGTTCATCTTCATTATGATACGATACGGTTTTATGCATTTTTTGCAGTTGCAGTTGCAGGCCACGTATTTTCCCAGCCAGGCAGTATGCATGATTTATTTTTTTACTGACATTTAATTTACTTCCTTTCTTTTTTCCTATAGATACCATTCGCAGGAAAGCCCGTAGTTCTTTATATGATACCCTGAACTGGTGTATAGATTTTCTATTAAAATTTTGTATTACCTCTATAGCACTTTCGCTTAATTTTTCATACTTCTGCTCACTAATATGTTTCAGTAATTTCTTATCCATTTCATATAAAATAACTTATTCCTATATTATCATATCCTGACTACTCCGATCACCCTCACTGTTTTACCATGCAGGTAAAAGCCTATTAGTCACTTGGGATAAAAGTTTGTTTGCGCAGCTGTTGGTCGGCAAGTATTATTTTCATTTTTTAATCAAGTAGAAGCGTTACTGGTTGTTCAGCTATGGCATAAGGGGGATATTCTGGCACATTTGCTCCAACAATATAATCCATTGGCTTTTGCAAAAATCACCTTGTCCTATCCTTGCGCGTATAGCTATAAGCCTTGCACCATTTTTGAATAGCTTTTTCCAATATTAAAACATTAACGCTTACCGGATGATCATATGGGTACAGTAAGTTTAAATTCAGCATGGTTTATGTTCTTAATTCCCTGTAAAAGGGCATCCCGGTTAAATGATATACTATTGGTACCCTGTTTAACGAGGAACTTGGCAAATTGCGGATAGTCGCTGGGTGCCTGACCGCATAATCCTATTTTTACCCCGGCCTTTTTAGCTTTTTAAATCATGGTAATGATCATTTGTTCAACAGCCTCATCCTGTTCGTTGAATAATCCCTGTATAATTGTTGAATCTCTGTCAATTCCAAGGGTTAGCTGGGTAAGGTCATTCGAACCAATAGAAAATCCATCGAAAATTGCCGCAAATTTTTCTGCCAATATCACATTGCTGGGAATTTCAGCCATTACATAAATTTCAAGGCCATTGACACCCTGTTCAAGCCCGAATTTCTCCATGATAGCGATCACCTTATTTCCCTCATCTACAGTTCTGCAAAAGGGGATCATGACTTTTACATTATTAAAACCCATTTGACCACGTACCATTGCAATAGCCTCACATTCTAGTCTGAAAGCTTCTTTATATGAATCGTGGTAATACCGGGATGCGCCGCGGAAACCAAGCATGGGGTTTTCTTCCTGGGGTTCGAAATCCTTTCCGCCAATAAGGTTGGCATATTCATTGGTTTTAAAATCGCTCATACGCACGATAACATCTTTCGGGTAAAAAGCTGCCGCAATAGTTGCCACACCCTCTGCCAATTTCTCTACAAAATATTTTTCTTTATCAGCATAATGATTGGTGATCTCCTCGATCCTTTTTTTTACAGCAGGGTCTTTTATTTCTGAATATTTCACAAGTGCCATAGGATGCACCTGTATTGAATGAGTAATGATAAACTCGATACGCAACAAGCCGACTCCGTCATTTGGATAAAAAGATAATTCAAATGCCGTGTCAGGGTCGGCGGCGATCAGCATCACTTTTGTGACCTCAGGTTTTTTAATTTTTGGAAAAATCAAGCTCCGATTCTTTGAAACCTACTTTGCCATTGTATACAAATCCTGTCTTTCCTTGACAACAGGAAACAGTAATAAGTTCCCCATCAGCAATGGCTATTGTTGCATTGCCACAGCCAACAATGGCGGGTACACTCAATTCTCTTGCAACTATGGAAGCATGGCTCGTTCTGCCACCTTTATCTGTAACGATTGCGGCCGCCCGTTTTAAAACAGGATCCCAATCGGGGCTTGTAAATTCTGTAACAAGTATTTCACCAGGCAGCAAGTTGGTACCCTCTGAAGGAGATTTGAGTATACGTGCCTTTCCACTGCTTATTTTCGTGCCAATGGCTTCACCATGGCATATGGGCACCGGGTGCCCCAGTACACATAACTATTTTATCTTTAGCGGATCGACCTGTGACTTCACTGTTTCGGGTCGTGCCTGTATGATAAAAATCTCGTTTGTAATGCCATCTTTGGCCCATTCAGAATCCATAGGTTTCCTGTAATGCTCTTCAATAAGGATAGCCCATTTTGATAATAAGGTAATCTCTTCTTTATTTAAAACATACTGATCCTTCTTTTCCTGAGGTGTTGAAATATTTATTACAGGGTTAATCTGGTCTTTTCCATAAATCATTGTTTTTTCTTTCTCCCCGAGTTTCCTGCGAATGATCGCATCTTTACCCAACAATAGCGTACGCTTAAACACATAAAACTCATCCGGTGTCACTGTTCCCTGTACAATATTTTCTACCAGTCCCCAAACGCCACTAATATGGATGATGTCCCGGAAACCGGATTCCAGTTCCAGTGTAAAACCAACACCTGAACATCCTTTATCTGCCCGAATCATTTTTTGTATACCGATTGACAAGGAAACTTTATCATGTACAAAGCCATTGTCTTCCCTGTATTTGATGGCACGGTCTGTATACATAGAGGCAAAACATTTTTGCACTCCATGCAATACTTCTTTTTCACCAGGATATTCAGGTAGCTTTCATGCTGACCCGCAAAACTTGCCTGGGGAAGGTCTTCCGCAGTGGCGCTGCTGCGCACCGCAACTGCGATAAATTTATCACCTCCCAGTTCTTTGTATGCGCGAGCAACGG
>JAYTOS010000342.1:0-4223 GCA_043747705.1 Bacteroidota bacterium | reverse complement strand
ATTGAAACTGCGCTTGAAGCCAATGTATATAAAGCCACATTGTCTATACAGGCAGCAAGGCCCGTATTTAATGCTACCTACAATACGGCACTCGTTAATTTTATTGATGCGGATGTAGCATTTAAATATGCAGAATTCCAGCCTGTAGAATTTAATGAGAACCGGGTACAGGGAACAGATGCAGCCGCATCAAACCTTACAGCCGTCTTCGCTTATTATGCTTATATGATCATTGGGCTGGATTACGATTCATTTGCACCCAAAGGTGGCGATGTATATTACCGTAAAGCACAGAACATTGTAAATAATGCACCTGAAGGCAAAAATATCAGCGGCTGGCGTGTGTTTGATGGATCGCGTAACCGTTATTGGCTAAATGAAAATGTGATCAATAACCGGTATAATATTATGCATGATGTGATTTATTCATACTACCGATCGGGACTTGATAAAATGAATGATGCTGAACCTGAAGCCAGGGTTAATATACTACAAAGCCTGACACAGCTAAGTGCTTTCAAAAAAGAAAATGCGAATACCATGATCGTAGAATTTTTTATGCAGGGAAAAGTGCAGGAGCTGATAGGGATATTTAAAAAGGCACCTGTTGAGCAAAAAATAAAAGCCGTTGAATTATTGAGCGACCTTGATATCATTAATGCATCTCGTTACAAACAGGAATTGAGATGAAAATATTTTTATCCGCTATTATTTTTATATGCCTCAGTTTAATAAGTTGCCAGTCAGGCGGTGATAAAAAAATGATATTGCCACTTGATACGATGAAAGTAGTTATGTGGGACATGTTAAAAGCAGATGAATGGTACATACGCAAGACTGTTAAAGACTCCACGCTAAAAACCAAGCACGAAAATATCCGTTTATACGAACAGGTCTTTGCCATACATGGTATTACCAGGAAACAGTTTTATACCAGTTATAAATATTACGAATCGCATCCCCCGGAATTTAAAGTCTTGATAGACTCCATCGAAGCTTCTTCAAACAGGATAAAAAATAGGCTGTTCATTAATAACCATGGCCAGTCTAAATAAGCAATCAGTACATTTGTACCGTTAACGATTGTCTTATGAATAAAGTTTATACCAATGCCGGTGCCGCCATTCACGACATACAAGATGGTGCCACTATCATGCTCGGCGGTTTTGGATTGAATGGCATCCCCGAAAATACTATCGCCGCCCTTGTTGCGAAAGGGCTAACCAATCTAACCTGTATCTCAAATAATGCGGGGGTGGATGGTTTTGGTTTGGGCCTATTGCTGGAAACAAAACAGATCAGGAAAATGATGAGCAGTTATGTTGGTGAGAACGTTGAGTTTGAGCGTCAATTGCTAAGTGGCGAACTGGAAGTAGACCTTATACCCCAGGGTACATTAGCTACCCGAATACAAATGGCCGCTATGGGTATACCCGCTTTTTTTACACCAGCCGGTTATGGAACAGAGATAGCCCAGGGAAAAGAAACAAGGGAATTTAATGGAAAAATGTATTTGATGGAATATGCACTCCATGCAAATTTTGCTATAGTAAAGGCATGGAAAGGGGATACATTAGGTAACCTTGTTTTCAGAAAAACCACCCGTAATTTTTCAACATCCATGGCCAAAGCCGGTGATATAACGATAGCTGAAGTAGAAGAACTTGTACAACCCGGTGAGCTGGACCCCGATGATATACATGTGGCAGGGGTATATGTGCACAGGATTTTTCAGGGAAGTGAATATGAGAAAAGAATAGAACGAAAAACAGTGAAATTGTGAATCGTGTGGCTTGAGTATTAAACTTCACTCACTACTCACAATTCACAACTCACGATCGATCATTACGAATATAAAAATAACAACATGGCCCTCGATAAATACGGTATCGCCAAACGCATCGCACAGGAAATGAAAGATGGGATGTATGTAAACCTGGGTATTGGCATCCCAACACTGGTAGCTAATTTTATTCCGGAAGGAATGACCGTTATTTTTCAAAGTGAGAATGGCATTTTAGGAATGGGTCCTTACCCCGTGGAAGCGGAAGTAGATGCCGACCTTATCAATGCAGGAAAAGAAACGGTAACCCTTATACCCGGCGGTGCTTTTTTCGACAGTGCCGAAAGTTTTGGAATGATCCGGGCCGGGAAAATTGATTTAACTGTTTTAGGTGCTATGGAAGTGAGTGAGAACGGCGATATAGCCAACTGGAAAATTCCCGGGAAAATGGTGAAAGGAATGGGTGGTGCGATGGACCTGGTAGCGAGTGCCAAGAATATTATTGTAGCCATGATGCATACCAATCCGAAAGGGGAGAGCAAGTTGTTGCCGCAATGCAGTTTGCCACTAACTGGTGTAAAATGCGTAAAAAAAATAGTAACCGAATTAGCTTTGTTGGATATTACGGAGGATGGTTTTCTGTTGAAAGAAAGAGCTCCCGGCGTAAGTGTAGAGGAGATCATAGCTAAAACTGCCGGGAAGTTAAACGTACCCCATTTTGTGCCCGAGATGAGCATTTAATTTTCTTAATGTCTTTGTGAGAATAAATCACATTCCATTAGATTTGCCGGAATTAAAAAAATAATATGAGCATAGTAGCCGGACAACAAGCCCCAGACTTTACTTTATTTAATACCGACAAGCAGAAAGTATCCTTAGCCGATCAAAAAGGGAAAAACGTGGTACTATTATTTTTCCCATTTGCATTTACTGGTACATGCACTGCAGAATTGTGTAACGTAAGGGATAATATTGGTACCTACAATAATACCAATGCGCAGGTATTTGGCCTGTCCGTAGATTCTTTATTTACTTTGGATAAATACAAAGCCGACCAAAATCTTAATTTCCCGTTGCTGAGTGATTTTAATAAAGAAGCATCCAGCGCATTTGGTGTTTTGTATGATATTTTTCCTGCTTTTGAATTGCAGGGCGTAAGTAAAAGAGCGGCTTTTGTGATTGATAAAGAAGGCGTTGTACGTTATGCCGAAATTTGCCCAACCCCAGGCGACTTGCCTGATTTCGCAGCTATACAGAAAACATTGGAGGGATTGAACTGATATGGTGAGTGGGCAATGATGAATGGCAATCTTGATGTAAAGTAGAAAGCTTGAATTTATTCACTACTTACAAATTCAATACCCAAGTTTACGTTCGTTAACAAATACCGCTTTCCCCATTTTTTGTAATAAGCCACCAGACTGCGGAAAGCAAAAGGTGACAAATCAGTTTCGATAAGAGAAAAACGAAGAAAAAGAGCCAATGCAGCCTTCTCTTTTTCTTCGTTTTTCTCTTATCGAAATTCTTCAGGTTTCCCGCACTTGAGTCACTCAAAACTATTTTAGCTTTTTAGAACGCTGTAAAATGCTGCTTTCGGCAAGCCCCATAGACCTGTTTTGTTAAAATTCATATCCTTTATTTGACTAAACCGGATACTTTAGGTATTTTTAAACTGATAATATTATCATGCGGAAACTCTACTTAGCTTTTTTACTGGTTTGTACGTTTGCCCTCAACAGTTATGTTGAGAATAATTCTCCGCATGCCTTCTTAGATGACCCTGTTAAATTCACCCATTTTTATCCTAACCCCGCCACCAGTTATATCAATTTTACTTTCGAAAAAACGATTGATAAAAACTACACACTTCAAGTATATAATTTTCTTGGTAGAAAAATGAGTGAGTCAAGGATAACCGAACCAAAGATTACCATCAACCTCGATGATAATTATTTCCGGGGCCTTTACATTTATCAACTCCGTGATAAAGACGGACGTATTATTGAATCGGGAAAATTCCAGGTTGTTAAGTAAGGTGTGATTACTGAGTGTTAATTAGTAACTACCTATCTGTTACCTCTACAATTAAAAACTTCAAATAATTTGTATTCTCCATTCCCCAAATGATCGGGTGGTCGCTGGCCTGCTGTAGAAAGGTTACCTGCCTTATTTTTTTACGTGCATCTTTAGCGGCTGCGTCAATGGTTTGCAGGAATTGTTCAGGCGATACAAGATTAGTACAACTTGATGTTACCAGGAAGCCGCCATTTTTTAACAGCTTCATTCCGCGGAGGTTGATCTCTTTATAGCCAGTCAATGCTTTCTGAATATTTTCACGACTCTTGGTAAAAGCAGGCGGGTCAAGCATTACCACATCATACTGCCGGCCATCTTTGCCCCATTGTTTTAAAACATCAAATGCATTCATCGCTTCAAAACG